>CAYXVW010000197.1:0-4986 GCA_964468695.1 uncultured Balneolaceae bacterium
ACTTTTTATTTCCGAAAAATCCGTCGGCGGCATAAGGTCCCGAAGCATTGATGGAAAGGTCCTGCGCTTTTTGAATGGCGGGTGAAATGATATCCTGTTCTTCTTTACCAATAATACCACCATCTCCGGCATGTGGATTAAGTCCGAATACGGCTATACACGGCTGGGCGATATTAAAATCCCGTTGCAAGCTTTTATTCATAATGCGCAAATATCGGATCATGGAATCTTCAGTGATATTTTGTGGAACATCGGCAATGGGAATGTGCACACTAGCCAGTCCCACTCTTAGATTTAAATTCTCATTGACTAGCATCATCATAAAATCATCAGTATCGGTATGCTCAGCCAGAAATTCCGTATGACCCGGAATATGATATCCTGCGAGGTTAACGGCTTCTTTGGAAATAGGAGCGGTTACAAGAGCATCTGCCAGATCAGTGTTACAGAGCTCAATGCCTTTTTCAACGGCCTGCATGGCACATTTGCCAGCCGATTGACTCAGATTTCCCGGTTCAACATTAATATCATTATTATTATAGCACTCCAACACATTAACCTTCCCGGATTGTACTTCATTAATAGTCCGAACATTTTGGCGGGCCAGGGGGATATCCAGAAGCTTGCTATAAAAGTCAATTACTCTTGGGGAGGACAAAATGATAATCGTATCATTTTGTGATTTTCGTTTATTTAAGCACTTTAAAATCACTTCGGGACCAATTCCGTTATAGTCGCCGCTGCTGATAGCAATGCGATGGCTCATAGAGATGGTTATGATAAATTTAAAATCAAAATTAGTTGGACTTTAATCGGAAATCTCCAAATCCGGTGGTAGCCTCAAACACAAATTTACGGTTTGGATAGGTCCATATTTCAACTGTAGAACCGTCTGTCGGGTATTTGCGCTGGATATTGTCGGGAGAGCCGAATTTTATATAGATTTCTCCGCGGTCACTGTTATATCCAATGGTATTTTCGGTAGTGAAATTTTCAAAAGCATAATCAACCCGGCGATAATATTCGGCCATCAGCTCATTATATTCGGTTTTAGGCGTGGGATCTTTTTCTTGCCAGAAATCTCGGAATTTGCGCTCTTGTTCTTTTTGTGATCCGCTTGAAAGACGGTCAATCGTCTCTTCATCGGTGATATACTGAAGCATATCGATGGCCACATCAAGACTCAGCAGGCTGCGTGGCATATCTATCCAGAGGGAACGGAAGGAGGATTGTACTGCCCTCTTATCGCTGTCCTTTTCTTTCACCTGCAGGTTAAAAGTGGTATTAGGGAAGGTACTATTAGGAACGTTAACCATGGCATACGTAAAACCGTTGGGATCTTCCTGAAGATGGAGCGTATTTGTACCCTGACTGGATCTTAGGACAGGACGTATATTCCGGTAAATATTATCTTCGGAGATTGTTTCTGAAAAAAGCTGTTTAATATTACTGGTATCACTTTCAGATCTTTCTGTCTCAAAAATAGTCATTGTATATTCGACATCCTGCTTGAAATCAGGAATATAAATGAGTGCGTGAAAATCTTTACCATACTGCACATTTTGTCCCATGCTCAACAGGTTAAAAGTGGTATTGTCCTGTTGTTTAGAAACCTCTTTGCCAAAGTAGACTGCTCCCTGTTTCATATCCCGATAAGACTGAATGCGTGAGGTCCTGACACGGGAAAATTGGTTTTCATTGTTATCCCCTCTGTTCATTTGCAGAACATAGCTGTAAATGCCGGGTGTTAGTGACACATTCATGCTTCCGCTAATAAAGTTTCGTTCCGACTGGGTTTCTTCGTAGGTGGAAGTATAGGCAGTATCTCTCCAGGAAGATCGCTCTACGGATTCCAGTCGCTCTACAGAGATATCTTGATCGTTTCTTTTAAGCTGTTCTTCGGAAGCGTTAAAAACTTCCATATTCATACTCACAGGGCTATAAAAAGAGTGGTCTTCAGTTGTTTGTTTCGATTTAGGAAGCTTTTTAAACGGTAAATATTGGTAGGAGATACTGAATACAGTAGCAAATTTAACCGATTGATCCGTTTCACCGGGTAGTACAATAAAATCAGTATAAACAGGAGAACGTTGTTGTTGAATTCTGAGATCGCGATAATCAAGATTTCGTTGTGCTATGACTTCAGAAACGAGGCTGAAGCACAAAAAACCACAAAGCAACAAGAAGAATAAACGGGTAGATACTTTCATAGAAAATCAGCTTTTTAATAAGTACTGCCAATAGTAAGATACACTTACTATTAGATTAATATAGGGGATCCCTTTTGGGATTGCTAAAAATCGTTATTTTGAGAACGAAAATAATCGGCCAACTAGTATAAAAAATAAGAATCTATGAGCAATAACGAATCCACACCATCTACAGAGCAGGATTTAAAATCACTCATTCGGGAAATTAATAAAACGGAGGCTGAAATAAAGAAAGGAGGGGGAGAAAAACGTATTCAAAAGCAGCATGACAAAGGGAAGCTGACGGCCCGGGAGCGCATTGATATGCTTGTTGACGAGGACAGCCGTTTTCGTGAGCTTGGTTTGTGGGCCGGTCACCAGATGTACGAAGAAGAGGGGGGATGTCCCGCCGGTGGCGTTGTAGTAGGCATCGGAACCGTATCGGGAAGAGATTGCGTGCTGGTGGCTAATGATGCTACGGTTAAAGCAGGGGCTTGGTTTCCAATCACCGCCAAGAAAAACCTTCGGGCCCAGGAGATTGCTCTTGAGAACCATTTGCCCATTATCTATCTGGTTGATTCAGCCGGTGTTTATTTGCCCATGCAGGATGAGATATTTCCGGATAAAGAGCATTTCGGCAGGATTTTCAGAAATAATGCGAAGATAAGTGCGGAAGGTATTCCTCAGATTGCTGCCATTATGGGCAGTTGTGTAGCCGGAGGCGCCTACCTGCCTATCATGAGCGACGAGGCGTTAATTGTGGACGGCACCGGAAGTGTATTCCTGGCCGGCAGCTACCTGGTGAAAGCCGCTATTGGGGAAGAGGTGGATAACGAGACGCTGGGCGGCGCAACCACCCATACGGAAATCAGCGGGGTTACCGATTATAAGATGAAGGACGATGAGGAGTGCCTGAGTACCGTACGGGATCTGGTGGGGAAACTGGGTCCTTTTGATACCGCCGGTTTTAACCGCAAGGAACCGGCAGCACCTTCTCGTGATGTAACGGAAATTCTGGATGCCTTTCCCGACGATCGTACCAAACCGTATGACATGCATAATGTACTGGAATGCATTGTGGATGAGGACTCTTTTACCGAGTATAAGAAAGGATACGGGCAAACACTGATTACCGGCTTTGCAAGGGTAGACGGATGGAGTGTGGGGATTGTGGCCAATCAGCGAAAAGTGACCCGAACTAAAAAAGGAGAAATGCAGGTGGGGGGAGTCATTTATTCAGATTCGGCCGACAAGGCCGCCCGCTTTATCATGAACTGTAATCAAAAGAAGATACCGATTGTATTTCTGCAGGATGTCACTGGATTTATGATCGGGAAACGAAGCGAACACGGGGGGATCATAAAAGATGGGGCCAAGATGGTGAATGCAGTATCCAACAGCACGGTCCCTAAAATTACTATTGTGGTGGGGAATAGCTACGGCGCCGGCAACTATGCGATGTGTGGACGTGCATATGACCCCCGCTTTATGTATGCCTGGCCTTCCGCCCGAATTGCGGTTATGGGAGGCACCCAAGCTGCCAAGGTCCTTACCCAGATACGGGTTTCATCCCTCGAAAAGCAGGGGAAGGAGATCACGGAAGAGGAAGAGCAACAGATTATGAAGGAAATCAGCGAGAGCTACGAGGAACAAACGGACGTACGATACGCCGCTGCCCGCCTCTGGGTTGATGGCATCATCAATCCTATTAAAACCCGACAGCGCATTTCGGAATCAATCCGATATGCCAACCACAATCCCGATATCGAAGACTTTAAAACCGGGGTTATGCAAGTTTAAGTACAGTTAACAGGGACCAGTTTAACAGTGAACAAAATAACAGGAATTAGTGAAAATTTATGAGGTTTAAAACAGTTATTGATTATTCTGAACTTTTAATAATCCCGCTTATTTTCTAAATAAAATTTTAATCAAAGAATTCCCCGCAGGCTCTGCCTCGGGGTCATTCATTGTCCTATCACTTTTTAATGACACTGTTTACTGGCAGACTGGTCACTGATTTCTGATCACTGCATGTCCTTTACATATTTTATCGTTTTTGATCTTTAGAAATATTCTCATAATTCTCTTATTAGTTTAGTTGGGAAATGGACATTCATTCAGCCAAAAATAACTCTACAACCAATAAAATATATCTATGAAATTAGTACGTACTTTTTGTGTGTGTATTGTCCTTTTGATGGCAATGAGCCTACAGGGATGGTCACAGTCGGCCCCGGCCGAGGCTTTTGAAAATGTGATTATCCATACGGCAGACGGAGAGGTTATTGAAAGTGGTACCATTGTCTGGCGCGACGGATTGATTCGCGCTGTCGGAGAGGAAGTTGCCATCCCTTTTGATGCGTATGTACACGACGGAGGGGACAGCCTGCACGTATACCCCGGATTTATTGACGGCCTAGCACTATGGGGAAGTCCCGATGATAATGGAAACCGGGGACGGCCGGCAGAGCCTGGTAATCCATCTTATAAGCGGGCTGGAATCCAGCCTCATCTTCATCCTGCCAACGAAATGAAGACGAATGATAAAGCACTGAAAGAAGCATCTAAACACGGCTTTACGACCGCTGCATTGGGATTAAAAGGTCAGATGCTGCCGGGACAGGTTGATCTTTTCTTCATCAATGGAGAGCAAACCGAAGATCAGCTGCTGGAAGAGGGAATTGGAGTGCTGGCACAGTTTGAGGAAGCTCATGGCACTGCTTATCCATCTACCACAATGGCACTGATGGTTCAGTTCCGCCAGCTCTTCCATGATGCACAGGCCCAGCAGGAG
>CAYXVW010000198.1:0-4898 GCA_964468695.1 uncultured Balneolaceae bacterium
AATGATATTGGCTTCCCGTCGGGCAAAAGCAAAACCATGCTGGTAGATTTGGAAGATGCCTTTGAACCCGATACCGAGCACAAGGTTAGATTGTACACGAATATGGAAATATATTGGGATCAAATTCGTTGGGGAATATACGATGAGGATATAGAACTCCAGACAAAAAAGTTGGCTGCAGAAACTTCAACATTACGTTATCGTGGATTTTCCAAGCTGGAGCAAACCGATCGATTTTCTCCCACGGTACCGAACTACCAGGAGCTTGCGGGTACCAATCAGCGGTGGAGAGATCTGGAAGGTTTTTATACCCGATTTGGTGATGTTAAAGAGTTAATCGAAGAAATTGATGATCGCTATGTGATTATGAATGCCGGGGATGAACTTCTGTTTAAATTTCCCAAAGTGGAAGAGCCCCGCAAAGGCTGGAAGCGGGATTTTGTACTCGTAGGAGATGGATGGGTTAAAGATGGTGATTACAATACCGTCTTCTCCAAAACAGTTCGACCATTGCCATATCACGGATTGGAAGAATACTCTGAGAAGCCCGGACTGTTACAGGAGGATCCGGCTTACCAGAAAAACAAAGAGGACTGGGTTAAATATCACACACGCTTTGTAACACCACGCAATTTTAATACAGCTGTAAGACTTAATTAATGAAGTATAGTTGAAGGAAATATCATTATGAAGAGCGAAGAACAAAAGACTAACAAAATACCACTGATTGCCTTCTTTTTGGTTCTGCTGGCAGTTCCTGTGCTGATTGCAAATTATAGCAATTGGTTTGGGGATGATACCTCATTTGACCAAGAGCGTGCCTTGGAACGCTATGGGTTTTATCTGGAAGACGTTACCGAAGATTGGGGTATCGACTTTGTCCATCAGGAGCCCGAATTCGATTCTAAACTGGATCATATTATGCCCCAAATAGCTTCCGTAGGGGCATCGGTAGCTGTTGTTGACTTTAATAACGACGGCCTGCAGGATTTTTATGTAACGAATAGTGATTATGGGGCTACCAATGCATTGTATAAAAACAATGGTAACGGTAATTTTGAGGATGTGGCTGAAGCGTTGGGTATAGCCGAGGTTAATAATTCCGAAACCGGGGTTTCCATGAGCTCTGTTTGGGGCGATTACGATAATGACGGCTATGAGGATCTGTTTCTGGTCAAATGGGGGAAACCTGCACTCTATCATAATGATGAAGGCAAGGGATTCACAAAAGTTGATATGGGAGAGGATTTTCCGGACTGGGTGAACTCCAATACGGCCGTTTGGTTTGACTATAAAAATGACGGACGATTATATCTGTTTATGGGGGGATATTTTCATGAAAGCGTAAACCTTTGGGATCTGGAAACGACCCGAATTATGCCGGAAAGCTTTGAATATGCTCAAAATGGAGGACGTAAATTCCTGTTTCGCAATCTGGGTAATGGAGAGTTTGAAGAAGTAAGCAAAGAAGTGGGACTGGAAAGTAATCGCTGGTCCTATGCTGCATCCTCAATAGATTTAAATGGTTCCGGCTATCCTGACCTGGTCATTGCAAATGATTACGGCGTTGATGAATTATTTATTAACCAGGGAGGGAAAAAATTCGTTGAGAAAGGAGAAGATGCCGGTATGGGGTTTTCCCCAAAAAGCGGTATGAACGTATCGTTCGGAGATGTAATGAATAGTGGTAGACCCGCAATTTATGTCACGAATATTACTGAGCAGGGAGTGTTGCTTCAGGGAAATAACTTATGGGTGCCGGTTAATGGAGAAGGAGAAGATGTGAGCTACCAGAATCTGGCCGGAAACTTTAATGTAGAGCTCGGCGGCTGGAGTTATGGTGCACAATTCGGTGATTTAAATCTTGATGGGAACCTGGATCTCTATGTAACCAATGGATTCGTATCCGACCAAAAAGGGACGGATTATTGGTACGATTTTTCAATGGTAGCAGGTGGGAATAAATCAATTATTGCTGATGCTGATAACTGGCCGGCCATGAAAGGACGTAGTTTGTCGGGCTACCAGGAGAATAAAATCTGGCTTAATGATGGCGCCGGGAAATTTAATGAAGTAGCCGAGGCTGTTGGAGGTTCACTGGATCTGGATAGCAGATCGGTTGCCTTCGCTGATTTAACCAATGACGGAAGACTTGAAATCCTCATTGCAAGTCAGGGTGGACCACTTAAAATTTATAAAAGTAATACTGCGGCAGAGAAAAACTGGATTTCTTTTCAGTTAGAAGGTTCAAAGAGCAATAATAGTGCTATCGGTGCCAGTGTCGAAGTGATTTGGGGTGATCAAAAACAGAAGCAATTTGTGCAATCTGCCAGTGGATTTAGTTCACAAAGCCAACGGCGGCTGCATTTTGGACTGGGAGAGAACGCACAAATAGAGAAAGCTATTATTAGTTGGCCTTCCGGAAGAACAGATACCCTTAATAGCCCCGCAGTGAATCAATTGCACCAGATTAAAGAAAACGAGCTTAATGACTAAAAGGGATACGATTGTTGATAAGATTAAGGGGTTCAAGTATAACAGAAGATACACTCCTCCACTTTTAATAACTGGGATTCTTTTTGCAGCCCATATATCTTTTGGGATCTTAGAAAGCTATCCTCAGCTGTTAATGGCTATTGCCGCTAGCTTTGTTGCAGAAGCGGTCCTTCATAAAGTTATTGTTGGGGGATGGCGGGATATGTCCAGTGCCTATATCTCGGGTATCAGTGTCGGTATACTCATTCGCTCTCCAATGTTATGGCCATTTGCCCTGTGCTCTATTATTTCTATTGCATCCAAATATGTTCTAAGGTACAAGGGGCAGCATATCTGGAATCCCTCAAATTTTGGAGTGGTTGCGATGCTTGTATTGGTTCCCCAAAGTGTCTCGGTTTTAAGTATACAGTGGGGCAATAACATGTGGGCCATGCTTATCATCTGGATTGTTGGTTCCATTTCAATTTATCGGCTCCGACGTTTTCACATATGCTTTACGTATGTTCTTTCATTTTTTCTTTTTTCCGTAGTTCGAAGCTGGATAACAGGCAATCCATTTCTGGCCGAAGCATCGCCTATTACAGGTCCGATGTACCAGCTGTTTGTGTTTTTTATGATTACAGATCCGAAGACAACGGTAAATAGTAAATGGGGACAGTATGTTGTGGCTTTTGCTATCGCTTTTGTTGAGATGTTTTTCCGCCTGAATGAGGCTATCTATGCTCCGTTTTATGCGCTGTTTATTGTGGGACCAATAGCTATCGCTTTTGAGCTCTGGTATACCGATTATCAAAAGTCATTGAAAGATGATGAAAAGGAACAGGTAGCCTCTGAAGTGTCCGCTGTGTAACGGGCTTACAATTTAATATTTAAATAAATTTTTCGTATTGCAGCCAAATAGTTTACTATTTCTAAATTGAAACATTTATACTATTGTTTATTTATTATTTAAAAGATTTAAACCAATTTTTATCCATAAAAATAATGCGACAGTTCTTTTGTAAGTTCTTTGCTAAGAAAGTAATAGTGATTCTACTCTTAACCGGAGGGGGCTGTTTATTAACAGCCTGTAGTACTGACCATGTTGATGATACAGAGGAATTGGACAGGCTTCCACTTCAAGAGATAACTTTGGATAACTCGAATGCCTTTAAAGAAAAAGGAGAGAACTGGAAGATTGTCGGAGGGGTAAAAAGTAATCCTGAAATAGAGGGAGATCTCGGAGCAGAAGATGGGACGGGAATCCTGGCAAATAATCCATCAGATGAGCACAACAACCATCTATTTACTGAATTTGAACACGGAGACTTAGAACTTGAGCTGGACTTTTTAATGCCCAAAGGATCTAATTCCGGTATCTATCTGATGGGGCGGTATGAAATACAACTATTTGACAGCTGGGGAGTTGAGGACCCTGAATACAGCGATTTAGGAGGAATCTATCGGCAAAGAGATGAAACCCGCCCGGAAGGGGAACAAGAGTATGGAGGTCATTCTCCTGCAATGAATGCCGCTAGAGCACCGGGCCTTTGGCAGCATGTCAGAATTTTATTCAAAGCTCCGGAATTTAATGAATCCGGTCAAAAAATAACTGATGCTGAATTTGAGGAGGTATGGCTTAATGGAACGTTGGTACAAGAGAATATAAAGGTGAGCGGACCTACTATAGAGGCCGCTTTTGAGGATGAACAACCGGAAGGACCGCTTATGATTCAGGGCGACCATGGTCCGATTGCTATCCGCAATATTCGTTACAAGAGATATGATAAAAACCAGATCCATCTGAATGACCTTTCGTATGATTATTATAATGATTCCTTAGATCAGATACCTGACTTTGACACTTTAGAAGTTGCAGAATCAGGCACCGCTGACTCCCTTTCCGGCAGTATTATTAATAAAGACGATCGATATGCTTTGCGGTATACAGGGACGTTGGAAACTTCCAACAGCGGAGCGTACCTGTTCAGAGTACAGAATGCCGGAATGGTACGCATGGTGATTGATGACAAAGTTATTTTTGATCAGGATCGATTCTATAGGATGAATGAAATTGAATCCAGCACCGTTGAGCTGGAAGGCGGCCAACATGACTTTACGCTTGAATATATAGACCATCACAACAATTGGTATGGGGGGCTTGGACTTTTTGCAGAAGGGCCACAACTACGCTATCAAAAGCTTCATGCCTCTTCATCTGTACCCGGCGGCGGACGAGAACTTCCTGATCTTATAGTAGAGGCGGAAGATCGAATTAAAGTTCTGCGATCTTTTGCTATGCATGAAGGGATCAAGCGAACACATGTGGTGAATGTGGGCGCTCCGAATAAGATTAATTTCAGCTATGATATGGGACAGGCTGCATTGCTGAAAGCCTGGAATGGATCATTTGTAAATACTAA
>CAYXVW010000199.1:0-4886 GCA_964468695.1 uncultured Balneolaceae bacterium
GTATCTGAATTAGTGTGGTGGAATACACCAGTAAGCGGAGATCCGGCTTCTAAAGCACTGGAGAGCTCGCTACACAGGTTATGGCAATCGATAGCCAGTAAATCTAAAAGCTCGAAGCCTGTATTTTCGTTTCCCGTAACGTATGCAGAGCGATTACCTCCCTCAGGTATAAGCGTAACTTCAAAGGGGGTATCGTTGGGAACCTTTTCTTTGGATATTATTTCTTGTAACTCATATTGCATGGAAGATCCATCTGCCGGTGGATTTTCAATGGGAATTTTCTTGACAGAAAGATTATAAATATAGCCCGATTCGTAACGGAACCCTTCGATATGATTGTAAAAATAGTTCCAGTTGTCGGTTCCAATGTGTTCTCCTTCTTGAACAAGGTAGACCAATTGTGGAGATAAGCCGATGGCAACATCCTGATAGTGATTAATGCGCATGTTAATCATTTCAAAATTTTGGTTGCTGCACGAAAAGCAGAGAATGGATATAATAATGAACAGAATATTTTTCATGTGATGAATGATGATCATGATTGTATTATGGCTACTGTATTTACATAACACGTAGAATTAGTGTAACAACTACTGAATAAGGAATTCATTAAAGTTATATAATTTATTGCTCCGCAAAGCATACTTAAATTCGAATTCGATTGGGAATTAGGCAGGCCATACACATGTGCAGTGTCTGATAAGCTATTGCTCAGGTGATATAACAATAAAAAATTCGTATCTTTGGATGCTTTTCAGAATTCAGAAAACGAAAAATACTCATGTCCGAGTTAGAAACGCTCACAAAAGAGCAGCAAGAAATTATTGAGGAAGCCCGGCGCCGTCGGACGTTCGCGATTATCTCGCACCCTGATGCCGGGAAAACCACCCTGACGGAAAAACTATTGCTTTATGGAGGTGCAATACACGAAGCAGGTTCTATTCGTCAGCGTAAGGCCAATCGCTATGCGGCTTCCGACTGGATGGCCATCGAGAAAGATCGGGGTATATCTGTAACTTCTTCAGTGCTACGGTTTGAGAAGGATAATATTAAATTTAATCTGCTGGATACGCCGGGACACAAGGATTTTTCTGAGGATACCCTTCGTACGCTCGTAGCGGCGGATACTGCCCTCATGGTTATTGATGTCGCAAAGGGCGTTGAGGAACAGACCGAGAAACTTTTTGAAGTGTGTAAGATGCGGGAAATTCCGATTATCACATTTGTAAACAAGTGTGATCGGCCGGGTCTGGAGCCCCTGGAAGTGATTAGTAATATTGAAAGTCAGCTGGGCATTGAACCCATTCCCGCTTCCTGGCCGCTGGGTTACGGGAGAGAATTTCAGGGTATTTATGATTTAATCGGCAAGGAATTGCACCTGCAACACAAGGAAGAGCACGGGGCAAAAAAGGCACATACAGAAAAGTATAACCTGGAAGAGGGACTGAAAGAGGCTCAACTCTCTGATCACGAAAAGGAGAAGTTTCGGGAAGAGGTGATGCTTACCGAGGATATGATGGAAATGATGGATGAAGAGGCGTTTAAGAATGGAAAGGCCACGCCCGTATTCTTTGGTTCTGCTTTAAATAACTTCGGACTGGATGTCTTTTTGGAGTATTTTGCCGAGCTTGCACATCCCCCGCAGCCCTATACGGATGAAAATGGTAACGAGCGGGAAATCGGCCGCGGTTTTTCAGGGTTTATCTTTAAGATGCAGGCGAATATGAATCCCGATCACCGAGATTGTGCCGCTTTTATACGTATTACATCCGGTAAGTTTGAGCGGGGACTGGAAGTGACAGAAAGCAATACCGGAAAAAAAGTTAAAATGTCTACCCCTCATACGCTCATGGGAGATGAACGAAATATACTGGAGGAAGCCTATCCGGGAGATGTGGTTTCATTATTTAACCCGGGCTCTTTTCGGATCGGAACCACTATCTATAGTGATGATCCGGTAAAATTTGATGTTATTCCTCTCTTTACTCCTGAACATTTTAGAAAAGTATCAACTAAAGATCCCTTTAAACGGAAACAACTGCGTGAAGGACTGAAGCAGCTAGCCGAAGAAGGGGTGGTGCATGTTTTTGAAATGCCTGATGGCGTGGGTAACGAGCTCCTTCTTGGAACAGTCGGCGCCCTTCAGTTCGATGTAGTAGAGCACCGGATGGAGACCGAGTATAACACCGAGTTGCACATAAGTTCAGTGTCCTACCATGCGGCCCGCTGGCTTGATCAGAATCAGGAAATCATCGAAAAGCTTAAGAGCAGTTATTCCACTCATGTTACTGAGGATATGGAAGGGAACCCCATTGTCCTCTTTGACAGCGGCTATGCGCTGAATCAGGCCGAGGAGAAAGTGGGAGCTGAAAACCTCTATAAATTCAAGCAAAATTAATGAATTGGGAATTGAAAATTGAGAATTAGGAATGAAAGGCCTGTTGCCTCCCAATTCCTAATTCCTCATTCCCAATTATTAATTTATTTTCCACCATTACCCTGGAGATCCGCAATGCAATTAGCATCAAGGGGTGGAATTTCTTCTCCTGTCAATTGGCCAAAGAAGTCGGTGGTTTCAACGGCATAATACATCAGGCATTGATCATTATCGCAATGATGTCCGTTTTCTTCATCCTGGTGATCTTGCTGCATCTCCGTACCTGAGTTTTCTATGTTCACCAATCCAAAAAGGTGACCGAATTCATGACGGTACGAAGTCGCCTCCACAAGGTAGCGAGAAGCCTGACCTATTCCATCACTGGCCTCATCAAAAGCGGCTCCAAAAAAGGCATTGGAGGTATTGAAGTATGCAATGCCGAGTACATTGGCCTCATTATATTCTCCATCCACGATAATCATATAAGCGGTTAATTGATTACTCTCGGTAGAGGAGGTATAGTTATCACGGTGTTGCTCTTCCAGTGCTCGTATCTCATTAGCACTATAGCTGTTTTGTCCCTCTGCAGGAATGACCGTCGGTTCATTGATCGTAACAGAGGTCTTGTTGAGCCGCTGTTCGAGAAATGCCTCCAGGCTGTCCAAAGCTTTAGAATTCGGTTCATAGCCTTCCATATAGTCAACTTCAATCACCAGATCAGTAAAACTGGAGTCAGCCAGAAAATCATTTGCAGAGACCCCGGGATTAAGCTGGTGCGAGTAGGGCTGGGGACCGTTTTCTCCGGGGCCTGTAGAATCCAGACAGCCGTAAGTGATTAGGCTAATAAGTATTATGGAAAAGAATAGTAGCAGGTTGTATCGTTTAAAAGTATCCATAAATTTAATTTTTGTTGGAATTCTGTACCCATTAAACCAAAAGCATTGGGAATTGTTTCTTTATGAACCTTTGATAACCGGGGAAAAGGTAAAAATATACGCAGTAAAGGGTTTGAGGAGAGGAATATTTAGAAGTTCTATTTCGCCCTTCCGCGTATTATTCTTAAATTAGAGCACTTTTAAAATTTGGGACGATTGAGTTGATAAATTGCCGGTTTTCCCTGTCCAGAAGTTGTTAACCAAGACTACAAAAGGAATGGACGGGCAATTTACCAAGTCAATCATTCAACCAATCAACAAATATTATAAAAAACCATGGCTAAAGAATTTGACGTTTGCGTAATTGGTTCCGGACCCGGTGGATATGTAGCCGCTATTCGAGCATCTCAACTTGGATTTGATACTGCAATTGTAGAAAAGCGGCATCTGGGCGGTGTATGCCTTAATATCGGATGTATTCCAACCAAAGCTCTTCTCCGTTCGGCAGAGGTATTTGAAAGTATTGAGCATGCCGGCGACTATGGAGTGACGGTAGAAGGTTATGAAGCCGATTTTGGAGGCATGATCGAGCGCAGCCGCAATGTGGCAAACAAGATGAGCAAAGGCGTTCAGTTCTTAATGAAAGCCAATGAAATCGAAGTTTTTGAAGGCAAGGGCGTTTTTGAATCTAAGGAACAGATTAAAGTTATCAATGAAGATGAAGAAACGGTTGAGCAAATCAAGGCCAATAACTTCATTATAGCCACGGGTGCCCATCCTCGTGAATTGCCGAATATCCCGATTGATGGCGAGATGGTTATCGATTCCGAACGTGCGATGCAGCTGGAAGAGCAGCCCGAAAAAATGGTGGTTATAGGCGCCGGAGCCATCGGGGTTGAATTTGCCTATTTCTACAATACGATTGGAACTGAAGTAACACTCGTAGAGTTGCAGGATAGTCTGGTACCGGTTGAGGATAAGGATATCGGTAAAGAGCTGGGCAAAATATATAAGAAAAAAGGTATTGACGTACGTACCGGAAGTACGGTCGAGAAAGTTGAAGAAAACGGGGATGGAGTAAAAGTAACCATCAAGACCGGCGATGAAGAAGAAGTTATTGAAGTCGACGTAGTTCCTTCTGCCGTTGGTGTAGCCGCTAAGGTTGAGGGGATCGGTCTCGATGAGATTGGCGTTGAATACGAAAAAGGCGCCATCCAGGTAGATAAAGAAACGTACCAAACCAGTGTTGAAAATATATATGCTATTGGTGACGTGGCCGGTGGACCATGGCTGGCCCATAAAGCGTCACACGAAGGGATTGTCTGCGTAGAAAAGCTGGCTGGTGAAGATCCGTTACCCATAGATTATAATAACATTCCGGGCTGTACCTATTGTGAGCCTCAAATTGCCTCCGTCGGCTATACCGAAGAGCAGGCCAAAGAAGAAGGGTATGACATTAAGGTCGGTAAATTTCCCTTTTCGGCCAGTGGTAAGGCAACGGGACTTGGCCATGAAGAAGGCTTCGTAAAGGTCGTTTTTGACGAGAAATACGGCGAATGGCTGGGATGCCACATGATCGGTTCGCATGTCACGGAATTGATCGCCGAAGCAGTTGTTGCCCGGGATCTTGAGAC
>CAYXVW010000200.1:0-1848 GCA_964468695.1 uncultured Balneolaceae bacterium
AAAAAGGCCAGCGGTGCAATCCAAAGGAAGGCCATTCTTCCTCCGTAGTTGTCTGCGGGTCGCAATACCGAGGCGGCTTCATTAATTAATTCTTGTTCCTGCTCTACACCTGTATCCACCAATGCTCTCAGAGCATTTCCGGTTAGCGTCCCGTTAAATTCACCATGCTCCCGGTAATACGCGAGTGCCTCTTCTGTCTGTCCCAAAACATTCTGCACATCTGTGGGACGATAGCCCAATTCTGCTAATTGTTCCAAGTCACCGGATGCACTCTCAGCTTTTGCTACGTAGTTAGGAAATCGATCTTCCACCTGTTCAAGTATAGTAAGCGTCTGCTGTTCATCCAGATTTTCAGGTAAATACCGATCAGCGATTTCTCCCATAATTCCGTTAGAACTACCTGCAGCAAAAAAGCCCAAACCAATCAGTAATACAATACCCAATGAACCTGCTTTGGGAAATTTCTCGCTCATCAATCCAACCATGGTTGGGAAATAGAACGCAACCCCACAGCCAAACACTGTAGCTGCGAGCATAATCGGAATCGTTCCTGATTCAATAAAAGCAAACATCAACAGTCCTATTCCAGTAAGTACTGAGGAACCTAACAGGATACCGGGAGGCGAGAATCTTTCAACAAAAGGAGCAGCAAATATTCTCAGTACCATCATAATAGCACTGATCCATACCGCTACAAGAATTCCATGCATACCTGCAGCCTGCAGTATATCGGGAATCCAGCGACTGGGCCCCATCTCAAGTGAAAGCGTGATCATTTTCAATAAAATCAGTCCCCATACCAGCGGATGCGTTAAGGTATAACGAACCATTTCTTTGAAGGGTATACCCGCTTCGGCAGTTTCTGTTTTGGGAAATTTTTCGGGAAAAATCATAATACCATAGGCAATAATCGGGATATAGATAATCGCGATCTGTAGTGTCCAATGGCCAATATTTACCGGCCCAATGACTCCTGCCTGGGTCATTAGCCATCCCAATATACCACCTACAACCATGCCACCCGGGAAAAAAGCGTGGAAGTGATTAAGTTTAGTTGTTTTATTCTTGGGAAACAGGGCGGCCACCATAGGATTACCGGCCACCTCGATTAAACCATTGCCAGCTCCAAATCCGATGGCACCGAGAAACAAAATCCAATAGGCTATCGGATCGCCGGCAAATGGAAAGGCGGCTAGAAAGAGCGTTACCCCGGCCAAATGTCCAATAAATGCACCTATAGTTGCTTTCCTAAATCCAATTTTTTCCAAAAAGGGACCGATGGTCAACAAAGAAATGGCCATTCCCCATAAAGCCGCTCCTCCGATATATCCAACCTGGGCATTAGTCAAAATAAATTCCGTTTTAAGCTGACCCAGAATGTTACTGACTAAAACAAAAGAGAAGGCAGTCGGCAACAGAGCAATACAGATACCCCAAAATAATTTCTTCCGATTTATTTCAGGAGCAGGTACATTAGATTCATTCATAATGATTAATTGATTTTCAAAGTTGTTAAATGGTTAGTTTGGTGTTCTTTTTATTTACAAAATCAATAGTGTCCTTCAAGGAATAAATAAAGATATATGGAGCCTTTTAAACCACATCCCAATCCCAGAAGTTTTCTTACACTTTCCATCTTTTATTAAAAAGAATTCACAAATCCCTGTGAATAACTAATCCCGTTCCTTGCAAAATGAGTATTATGGAGGATATAAATCAGACCTGAATGCTCCCCATAATCAATCTTCGATCGTATCTTAAATACATTTTTTAAAAAAAATATGCAAACGATTACTAATCTTATAAAAAGTTTTTTTATATCAAAGTAAAATTGCATAATCATATTGT
>CAYXVW010000200.1:1948-4863 GCA_964468695.1 uncultured Balneolaceae bacterium
ATAACTTTATCTCTATTGATAATCTATCTGCATCTTTGAGATCTATTCCTTCGCTTATATTCCCACTCTTTTAAAAAAATGTTGCAAATTTCGAAAATATTTCCTCTCTTTTCAGTGTATTTAATACACTTGTAAATTTCTACACCTATAGCACTCATATAAATTTATTTAATTAACAACAGCAGCTATGAGAAAATTAGCGGGATGGATTCTATTAACTTGTTTGATACTAACGGGCGTTAGTTGCGATTCAACAGAACAAGAAAATACTGACGATCAGCCACGTAAAATTGAGGTTCTTTTCCTTGGACATGACAGCGAACACCATAACAGTGCGGCGTACGCCCCTATTCTGGCCTCAGCCCTTGCTGATGACGGTATCAACTTTACGTATACCGAAGACCCGGATGATTTAAACCAGGAGCATTTAGCCAAATATGATGCGCTTCTGCTTTACGCTAATCACGAGGAGATTACTGATTCTCAAGAGCAAGCCCTGCTCGATTTTGTGTCAAATGGAAAGGGCTTCCTACCTATCCATTCGGCTAGTTTCTGCTTCAGGAACTCTGAAGCCTTTGTAGATCTGGTTGGTGCACAATTTGAAGAACACGGGACCGGAACATTTACCGCAAATATTGTGAACCCCGACCATCCGGTAACAGAGGGACTGGAAGAATTTGAAACCTGGGATGAAACGTATATCCATACCAAGCACAACGAAGAAAATCGCACGGTTTTAATGGAACGGGAAGGAGAAGACCATACCGAACCATGGACCTGGGTTCGCACTCATGGAGACGGCAAGGTCTTCTATACGGCTTATGGTCATGACGAACGGACCTGGACCAAAGAAGGATTCCAAGAACTCCTCAAAAATGGCATCGTATGGTCGGTCAGTGATCAGGTCCGTGACAATTGGGACCAATTTGTTTCAACTATTCCCGAGCTCGAATATGAAGAGCGTGATAATATACCGAATTACGAGGAGCGGGACCCCGCTCCCAAATATCAGCTTCCACTCTCCCCGGAAGAATCACAAAAACATATCCAGGTTCCGGTGGGATATGAGCTTGAACTTTTTGCTTCCGAACCTGATATCATCAATCCCGTAGATTTTGCATGGGATGAAGAAGGCCGCCTTTGGGCTATAGAAACGGTTGATTATCCCAATACCGTGCGGGAGGAAGATGGAATCGGCAACGACAAAATTAAAATTCTTGAAGATACGAACGGTGACGGCAAGGCCGATAAAGTGACGGTCTTTGCAGACAGCCTGAATATTCCGACCAGCCTTGCCTTTGTTAATGGAGGTATTATCGTTTCTCAGGCACCTGATATTTTATTCTTAAAGGACACAGATGGAGATGATAAAGCGGATATTCGGGAAGAAATAATGTCCGGATGGGGTACTTTTGATACCCATGCCGGTCCCTCTCACCTGCAGTATGGATTCGACAATAATATATGGGGATCGGTTGGATACTCCGGTTTTGAGGGTGAAATTAATGGAGAGTCTTTCCGATTCCGCCAGGGGTTCTATCGTTTCAGCACCGATTTTGATAACATTGATTTTGAGTACTTAGCCTCTACGACCAATAACACCTGGGGACTCGGCTTCAATGAAACCTTTGATGTGTTTGGCTCTACCGCCAATAACGAGCATGCCGTTTATATGGGAATACCCCAGCGTTACTATGAGGACTACGAATGGCCCGAAGGATCTGAAGGCGAACGGTGGAATGCCCGCGCCAAGAAAATTGATGGCCACTATGCCATGCATCCCATTACACGGAATTACCGCCAGGTTGATGTATTCGGTGGGTTTACAGCAGCATCCGGCTTTCAATTTTATACGGCCCGTCAATTCCCAAAAGAATACTGGAACCGCATCGCTTTTATAAGTGAACCGACCGGAGGACTGGTACACCGCGCAATCATTGAGCCGGACGGAGCGGGCTATGCCGAAAAAGACGGCTGGAATATCTTTGCCGGCCATGATGAGTGGGTATCCCCGGTTCAGGCCAAAGTTGGTCCGGATGGCTCCCTCTGGATTGCTGACTGGTATAATTTTATTATTCAGCATAATCCCACTCCCTCGGAAGAACGCGGAGGCTATGATGCCGAAACCGGCGAAGGGAATGCCCATGTAAATCCAAACAGGGATCGTCAGCACGGGCGTATTTATCGCCTTACGTACAAAGAAGGGGAAGAAGCCACGGCCAATGAATCGATGAGCCTCAGCAAGGAAAATCCGGATGCCTTGGTTGAAGCCTTAGACAACGACAATATGTTCTGGCGGTTAACCGCCCAACGACTGTTAGTTGAGCGAGGAGAAACGGACGTACTCCCGGATCTGTATCAGCTCGTTGAAAATACCGAAGTGGATGAACTGGGATTAAACAGTGCCGCCTTACATGCCCTTTGGACGATCCACGGACTGGGTGCGCTTGATGGAGCAAATGACGAAGCATTAGATATCGCTACTCAAGCACTTGAACACCCGGCAGCCGGAGTACGAAAAGCAGCAATCCAGGTTCTGCCCCATACACCCGAAACGAACCAGGCTTTGCTTGCATCCGGTGTTTTACAAGATTCAGACCGGCAAACCCAGATCCAAGCTATTCTTGCAACCATTGAGATGGAACCAACGGATGAAATTGGAGAAGTCCTGTTCGAGCTGAGCCGGGATGAAGAGGTTATAGAGGATGAATGGCTGGCCGAAGCAATAAAACTGGCCGCCAATAAACACGAAGAAGGCTACAGAACGGCGACCAGCAGTTCATCTACAGGAGAGGAAACAGCAGCATCAGATTCAGATCAGGATTCCGCCTCAGATGCAAATACGATCCGTATTACGGCGGTTGTAAATGAACTCCAGTTTGATGTAACGGAATTTTCTGTCCAAGCCGGGGAAG
>CAYXVW010000201.1:0-4858 GCA_964468695.1 uncultured Balneolaceae bacterium
ATAAGCATTATCGGCCCTATTCCTCTGGTATCAGTGCCCCCGGCAGAAATGTATCATTGGCGTTGAGAGCACATCTTTGAAGAAATCTCCTCTTATCTGAAGAATATCAAATCCATACTCTGAAAATTTGTTAAAAGCATAATTTCGCTGGAAAAATATGATTTACCTCTTTTTTTTCTATTTTGAGAGGAGAAAATATGTGACGTTTGGCGTTGGGGTAAGATAGTAATGTGCTTTTGGTAACTAAATTAATGGTTATGAATAGTTGTACGGAGCGTACAATAGGAATCGGACTTGTAGCAGTACTTAGCTGTTCGCTTTGGCTGGGAGGATGTGGTTCTGGCAATGAATCACCTATAGATGATAGGGGACTTTCAATTAGTGTTACCGAACCGGTGCAACGCGATTTTGAGAAGATCAAAGAGGATGGCGTTCTTCGCATGATTACCCGTTACAGCTCTAATACCTATTTCCTGCATCAGGGAATTGAATGGGGCTTTGAATACGAGCTTGTGAGTCGGTTTGCGAAGGAACATGATCTGGCCCTGGAAGTAGTAATCACTGGTATTGATGAAAGTCCGTATGATTTATTGAATAGCGGGAAAGGAGATCTTATTGCCGCCAATTATGCAGCCACACCCGAACGTCAGCAATATGTTGATTTTACGCGTCCCTATAACTTGGTAGATCAGGTGTTGGTCTATTCTTCTGAGCTGGATAATCCTCCGCAGACCATTAAAGAGCTGGCGCAAAGCGGATTATCAGTAACGGTCCGCAGCAATAGTTCCTACTTCCATCGCATGCAGGATTTGAAAGAGGATGGGGTTGATATTGACGTAAATTTGGTGCCCAACGAAAAAGATACGGAGTCGCTGTTGTTTGATGTCTCACAAGGCAAGTATGAGGTAACGGTAGCAGACGATAATATTTTTCAGGCTGCCTCTTCCTATATGGATGGATTGGTTCAGGGACCTACCATTGCAGAGAAAGATACCATTGCATGGGCGGTGCGCAATAATGCTCCTGAATTGAAGAAAGAGCTTAATAATTATTTAGAGAGTCATTTTCAGCTGAGAGAGGACAGAGACCCCAAGCGATCCCTCTTTTTGCAGGTTCTTCGTAAACGATATTTTGAGGGAGGACGGCGATTAGCCAACTATTACAGTCCTAATCCCAGTATTAAAGGGTCAGACGGAATATCTCCATATGATGATTTAATAAAATCGGTAGCAGACTCAGCGGAAATAGACTGGCTGATGGTTACTTCAGTAGTGGCCCAGGAAACCAAGTTTAATCCCCATTCAAAAAGCTGGGCGGGTGCTATAGGTTTAATGCAAGTGATGCCCCAGTACTCCGAGGTTTCGGATACAACGCTGCTTTATAATGAGGAGATCAATGTGCGGGAGGGGGTGCGTATTCTGAAGAGGCATTTAGATCATTATTCCTATATGGACAGTACAAATCAGTGGTCATTTGCTTTGGCTGCCTATAATGTAGGAGAGGGACATCTGGCCGATGCCCGAAGACTGGCAATAGATCAGAATAAAAACCCCAATGAGTGGGAGCCAGTAGCCGATGCCTTGCTAAAGTTGATGCACAGGAGTTATTATCGCAAAGCGCGCCACGGTTTTTGTCGGGGAATAGAAACCGTCCGATATGTGCGGGAGGTTAAAAACAGGTACGAGATTTACCAGAATATTTTGGCTATGAGGCAGTTTGAACTTGAAGGTGATCAGTCCTCATCCGGGGTTTTGGGATTTTTCTAGTATACCTTAAGGACTATAAGAGTGATGTCATCATACTGTTTCCCTTGGGCATATGACTGCACCTCATCAATAATTGCCTGCTTGATTTCTTCGGAGGATTTCGACCGATTTTTTTTGATACAAGTAAGCAGCCGTTCTTCTCCAAACTCTTCCGTTTCCGCAGGATTTTTTGCTTCCGTAACGCCATCTGTATATAAAACCAGCAGGTCGCCCGAGGAAAGTTCAACAGTTGCTTCTTTATAGGGCGTAGTAGTAGGCATGGCCCCTAAACTCAATCCGCCTTCTTGTAACTCAACAGGGGTATCACTTCCTTTTCGGAGAAGAATCGGTGGATTGTGACCCGCATTTACATAGCGAAGGGTGGATATTTCGGGATTAAAGATGGCCCAAAAAAAGGTGATAAACTTATCGCTCGGCGTATTCTGATAGATGAGATCGTTCACTTGGTCAGATGCCTGGGCCAGGGTAATATCAATGGGTAACAGAATATGTAACATTGCCTGAAGATTAGCCATCAGCAATGCTGCCGGCATACCCTTGCCGGTTACATCGGCAATTGCTAACAATAAATGGTTGGCCGGGGTTTTTAAAATATCAAAATAGTCTCCGCCAACCTGTGCCGATGAGATGTTCTGCGCAGCAATATCGAGCTGGTCACACTCGGGAATAGGATCCGGTAGTAATCCTTTTTGTATGCTCTTAGCAATGGATAACTCCTCTTCAAGACGTTCTTTTTCAATACGTTCTTCGAGCAGAAAGGTCTTTTGGATTGAGAGGAGCGCAAGGTTACCGAGCGACTGCAGGAAGTTAAAGTCGGAGCTACTGTATTCTTCACCATTTGCCCGCGGTCCGACCCCGATCACAGCTATTTTTTCACTTTGGAACCGCAAGCCGATTACGGCATGGATCTCATTTTTTTGAAGGAAGGGAATGTGCTTAGCAAGTTCCTCGTCTACTTGGGTTACATCCTCTTCAAGTTCAAAAAGAGCAGCAATTTCATCGTCGTTCGCTTTATTTTGGATACCACTGGTGGTAACAAACCTGCGTTGTTGTTCGTGTTCCAGTATAAAGAAAAACTTACGGATGAGCATCTGTCCCAACATGGCAAATTTAAAGATCCGGATAATCTCATCCCGATCTACCATGATGTTGAAATCTTTGCTCAGATCTAAAAGTGTATTGAGTTCATAAACTTTGCGGTCGAGCTGCCGGTTAATTTTTCGGAGTTCACCAAACATGCGTGAGTTGGCAATAGCAACCGATGAAATTATTGAAAGGCTTTCTATAAAGGCAATTTCGTCGTCTGTAAGAGGTTGGTCGTTTCCTTTTGCACCGAGGCAAAGAAAACCGATATGATTGTTACTAGTTTGCAGGTTAAATAAGGTAGAGTGCTCTTTTTCCTCAATTACTTCCGGAAGATCCACATCATCAACTCCGGTCTGTATTACCGATCTATCCTGGAGGTTTTGGGGGGAAGGAAAGGAGATGGTTTCGCCTTCCTGGGGCCAGTTGCGACCCTTTGATTTGGAAACTTCATAGAGATTCCGTGCCGGATGGTAGATTAAAATCATGGCCTGGCTGACCATTAGCTTACCCATGGTAATAAACAGCAGGTTGTTTAGGACAAAGTCCATATCGTGAGACTCCACAAGCATGCGGGAAGTCTCGAGCAGGGCTGTTAATTCAAAACGGGATTCGCGGTCGGTGGAATGTTTGGTTGAGTGACTCAAAGTGTTATTTTCTTTTTGTCATACGAATGGTATTAGTCGACTCGTCTGTTTGATATTCCACCTCATCCATCAGCTCGCGGATAAGGTAGACGCCCACTCCCCCTCTCTTTTTGCGTTTAATCTTCTCTCGAATATCCGGTTTTTTATAATTGTTGGGATCGAAAGCATTTCCGGTATCCAGCAGTGCGATCCAAAGTTCAGATTGATCGCAGCCGAGTTCTATATCAACAGCTTTTTGCCGATCGTTTTTATAGGCATGTTTGATAATATTGGTATAGGCCTCATCTACAGCCAGGCGTATATCTGCTATTTCCTGCTCACTGAAACCACATTCTGCGGCATGGTTGGCCACAAAGTTGCGTACCTCAGAAAGATGTTCCGTGGAAGCGGGTACAGAAATATTATATGTAGTGGTTGATTCAGACAAATTTAAGCCTATTCACTTTCTTCATTTTCGAACTTTCGGATCGCTTCTTCTTCTTTTTGAACAATATCATATAGCGTGGGGAAACCAAGCAGATCAAACACATTATATACCTTTGGATTCATATTGCTCAATTTAATATCTCCGCCCATATCTCTCACGTCTTCAATATATGCCATAAATACACCGAGACCCGCGCTCGCAATATATTCGAGTTCCTCGCAGTTGACGATAATAAGGTGCTGATTATTATCAATAAGTCGTTTCAGAGCATTTTCGAGTTGCGAAGCGGTATGGGCATCCAGCTCACCGGAAAGTTCTAAGACATCATAGTCGTCCACTTTTTTATGGTTGATGCTAAAATTTTTCATTGCTGCATTTTTAGAATTAGATATCGTTTGCCGGATGAATTAAAGTACCTAACATAATAAAAAATACCATTCATGCTGTGAAAAAAGAACAATTTCCGTATCATTCTGAATTCCAATGGAATGGGCAAATGGAGGAACGACTTATTATACGAAAAAAGTTGAGAAAGGATTCAAAAAAATAAGGCCTCACAAGTATCAGTTGTGAGGCCCTGACTATTCATCAAGAGAGACGCTACTTGAGCGCATATCAAGTTACAATATTTCACCAATATGAAGCAAATATTTTCTTAACATTAATTTTCACTTCATAACAGGGGAGTTATGTTGTCTTTCGTTCTCGCTATTTTATTGTGTGCCAATGTATTTTAGAAAACTGGAAGTTTCCTTTATAACGCTGGAAACCGATTGAGATAAGAGTGAGCTGCAGATAACATGAGTTTGAGCGTGCGGAAAGGCGACACTTGTGCGATATTTTGAAGGGGTGCCCAGTTTTAGCATCATATTTTGGATCGCTTTTACCGAAACCACCTTATCTTGCAGTTGTTTATTTTTGTAATAATATCCGGC
>CAYXVW010000202.1:0-4838 GCA_964468695.1 uncultured Balneolaceae bacterium
AAGGGGAGAACTATGGTAGATCAAAAGATGAAACGAGTAATCACGCTCGAAGAATATATTATTCAGGCCCAGAATAAGTTTCCCGGAGCTACCGGTGACTTGTCGCAATTGCTTAGGGATATCGGACTGGCAGCTAAAATCATATCCAAAGAAGTAAATAAAGCAGGTATTACCAATATTTTAGGTGAAGACGGCAGCAAAAATATTCATGGCGAATCCGTAAAAAAACTGGATCTTTTTGCTGATGAACAAATGATTTCTGCTCTCAACCGTGCTGAAATTACCTGCATGGTTATATCGGAAGAAAATGATGGTATTGTTGAGCTGGATAATGCCGGAGGCAAATATATCCTATATCTTGACCCATTGGATGGTTCCTCAAACATTGATGTAAATGTGTCTATTGGCAGTATTTTTTCCATCTATATGCGTGAAAAACCCGGCTCGAATCAGCTTTCTGCCGACGAAGCCCTCCAACCGGGACTTAAACAGGTAGCGGCAGGATATGTGCTCTATGGATCGAGTACGTTGTTGACTTATACCACGGGAATGGGCGTATCTGTCTTTACGCTCGATCCCAGTATAGGAGAGTTTATCTTATCGGAGGATGACGTTAAAATTCCTGATAAGGGGACTATTTATAGTGTCAACGAGGGCAGCTATCACTCATGGGATAAAGGACTGAAGCAGTACATTAAATATTGCCAGGTAGAGGATGCAGAAACGAGTCGCCCCTACAAAGCAAGATATATCGGTTCCATGGTAGCGGATGTTCATCGAACGCTTAAAACCGGTGGTATTTTCATTTATCCGAACAGCAGCCAGTACCCTAACGGGAAACTTCGGCTGATGTATGAATGTAATCCGCTAAGCTTAATTATTGAACAGGCCGGCGGACTCGCTATTGATGGCAAAGGACGTATCTTGGAAATAGAGCCGGAGGCGATTCACCAGCGAACACCAATTTTTATAGGATCAAAAGAGAATGTGTTGAAAGTGAAAGAATTTTTAGATAAATATTCCTCAGAAACAATATCCGTTTAATTATTTTTATTTATCGTTATGGATTATACGCGACGAAACTTTCTTCAAACTATTACAACAGCCGCTCTTGGCGCAGCCGGACTGGCATTAACCCCAGCGCAGGAAAGACAGAAGTCAGGAGATGACTTTCCGGTTATACCGGCGGATGCCACTATTCTCTTTCAGGGTGATTCTATTACCGATGCGGGAAGAGACAAAGGCGAAAAGAATGCAAATAGCGGATTAGGTGGAGGGTATGCGATGCTTGCCACAGCACATCTGCGGCACAAGCTGGCAGAACGGGATCTCCGGTGTTATAATCGCGGAATAAGCGGTAATAAGGTGTTTCAGCTGGCGGATCGCTGGAACGAAGATGCCCTTGATCTTGAGCCTGATCTATTGAGCATCCTCATTGGTGTAAATGATTATTGGCATACACTTAATGACTATAAAGGTACCGTTGAGACTTACGAGCAGGATTTTCGGTCGCTGCTTCAGCGTACCAAAGAACAACTCCCGGATGTTAACCTGGTGATTGGGGAGCCCTTTGTGGTCCTGGAGGGATCTGCAGTGGAAGAAGAGGATTGGCTTCCTGATTTTAGGAACTATCAGGAAGTAGCAAAAGAGGTAGCCCGCGACTTTGAAGCGGCCTTTATTCCTTATCAGTCTATTTTCGATAAAGCATCACAAAACGTAGAACCTACCTACTGGACCGGTGATGGCGTGCATCCAACACTTGCGGGCTCTCAGCTTATGGCCAAAGGGTGGCTGGAAACTGTTAAGCGAATGTGATTTGGTTATTTGTTACTGGTTATTCGGAATCCAGTGTTGAACTATGAACTATTAAAAGGCCACTTGCATTCCTTCCCGTATGTCGTGCGACATGCAGTAGCCTCCATTTGTTTCAACAACATACCGAGCGGGTTTTCCGGAGGTTAAGTTCTTGTCGGAATAGGGTTGAGTATTGTGATGGATGCGTACGATCTCTTTATCCTCATTGACGAAAATGATATCCAGGGATAAGGGCGTATTGGCCATGTAGAAGCTACGCGGTTGATTATCATCAAAGATAAAAAGCATTCCTTTGTCTGAGGGTAAATCAGTCACATTCATAAGGCCCTCGCTTCGTTCCTGGTTATCATCGGCAATTGCTGCGTCAACCGTTGAAATAGAATCACCCTCTGCTGTCAGAAATGTAACGGAACGTTCATACTCAAGCTGACGACCCGTATTATTGTTGTTATCAGTAGTCTTCGAATTCGATTTCTTCTGGTCCTGAGAACACGCGCTGATCAGTATTGCTGTTATTATTAGGAGAAGTAATTTCGAATGTTGTTTCATCGGTAGATCCATTAATGTTATAAGTAATTGTATAGGTTCCGGGGCTTAAATATTCGGCAGATTCGTCTTCTTTAGCCTCTTGAAGCTTAAGATTCCATTCAAAAGTATTGAATCCATAGCTGGCCCGATCGGTGAGGGTGGTAACGATATTATCCTCATTATCTTTTACGGCAATTTCTATAGGCTGATTTTCTACTTGCTCATCGCCAATCCAGTACATCCATTGAGCGGTTGGTTCATTAACCGGTCGGTAGGGAACAGGGCGCTGGCCCCAGTTTTCGGAATGTGAGATATCGGCGATCTCGAGGCCCAAAACTTGCTGGTTTCTGTTTTCCGCTACGGTATGAACAGCTTTGAGATTCATAACATATACGCTGCGCCCGTGTGTTCCAACTACGAGCTCCAGATCCCGGGGATGAACAACCATATCGTAGGCCGCCACGTTGGGAATGCCATTAATCAGAAACCATTCGTTGCCATCATCAAAACTGAGGTAGGTACCATGGTCGAGGCCTGCATACAGCAGATCCGGATACTTGGGGTCCTGTGCGACAACATTTGCTACGTCGTCGGGTAGATTACCCTTTATGGAATGCCAGTTTTGTCCGTAATCCGTTGTTTTGTAGAGGTACGTTTTAAACTCATCGTAACGGTAGCCGTTGAGAGAGGCGTAAGCCGTTGCCGTATCGTGGGGAGAAGCCTGTACCTCGCTAACCCACCGGCGCTGCGGCAGTTCATCGGATACCAAATCCCAGCTGGCCCCGCCATCTTTGGTGACCTGTATGTTGCCGTCGTCTGTTCCGGCCCAGATAACACTAAAGTCGAGGGGAGATTCCGAGATTGTGGTGAGAGTGGAGTAGGGGACGTTCCCGCTCGGAAGATCCTGAGTTAAATCGGGACTGATGGTTGTCCAGGTTTCTCCACTGTCCATACTCCGGTTTATTTTTTGAGAACCGAAATAAAGGATATCGGGATTGTGATTACTCATTTCGATGGGGGTGTTCCAGTTGAAACGATAGGGAGCCTCTCCAATATGATGTTTGGGAGTGATTCGTTCGTATTGACTATCGGACCTGTCGAGCCGAAAGTAATTTCCAAACTGATACCCCATATAGATACGGTCGCTGTTTTCGGGATGAACGGCTATATGCATGCCATCCCCGCCAAACAGCTGCTCCCATTCATTGCCGTCGTTAGGTGAACTCTGTGAAGAGCCGGTAAGCACGCCGTTATCCTGAAGTCCTCCATAGATATTATAAGGTTCTTCCATATCTACGGCCACTGTATAAAACTGTCCGACCGGAGCATTGTTATGATGGATAAAATTTTCGCCCCCGTCATGACTTTCGTACAGTCCGCCGTCATTACCCACCAGCAGATGTTCCGGATCCTCGGGATCGATCCACATGGCGTGATGATCAACATGCACATCCTGGTTTTCGGCAATGGCTTTCCAGGTCTTTCCACCGTCGGTAGATTTTAGCAGGGGAACGCCGAGGATATAGAGTTCATCCGGATTCGTTGGAGACACGCGCACCTCTCCGAAATAGTATCCATAGGTATAAATAAGATTATCGAGATCATAGCTGTTAACTTTATTCCAGCTCTTTCCTCCATCTTCGGAGCGATAGACCTGTGCCCCTTCAATGCTGCTCTCAAAAAGGGCTTCATTGGCGTCGCCCAGATAGTCTGCGAGGGCCTTTGGAGGGTATTTCCCGGACCGGACATCCTTTTTAACGTTTTCAGCAGTGTATTCCTTTTGAAAGCCATTGTCGCGCAAGAAGTCATTTAACTTTTCGTTATCAAGATTTAAAAACTCCTCCCGCTCCATTTCAATAAAGTCGGCTTGTGTCAGTTCATCCGAATCGGTCTCCTTTTTTGTTTTGGTTTCTCTTTGGTTGTCCAGAAAAGCATAGAGAATATCCGGATTACTTTGGCTGACATCCAGACCAATGCGTCCTACGTATTCCTCATCGGGAAATCCATCCATCGATTTCTGCCAGCTTTCCCCGCCGTCTTCCGATACATAGATTGCAGAACCCGGCCCTGCTTCGTCAAAGTTCCACGCCTGGCGGTAGCGCTCCCAGGTAGTGGCCCAAAGCTTGTCAGGATTTTCGGGATGTTGTATCAGGTCGATGGCCCCGGTACTGTCGGGCGGGGTGAGGGTTTGGGTCCAGCTGTCGCCGCCATCAGTTGTTTTGTATATTCCCCTCACTTCATTGGTGGAGTAAAGGGGACCCATACTGGCTATCCAGGCAATATCCGGATCCGTAGGGTGAGTAATAATACGTCCGATATGCTGTGAGCCCCGTAGCCCCGCAAATTCCCAGTTTTCTCCTCCGTCCGTACTTTTATATACGCCCGTTCCGGCATAGCTTGATCGGCTGCTGTTATTTTCTCCGGTTCCTACCCAAGTAATATCCTTGTCCGCTTGTGATATGGCAATATCTCCAATTGTAAGCGTCCCCTGGTGA
>CAYXVW010000203.1:0-1247 GCA_964468695.1 uncultured Balneolaceae bacterium
TGTCCCACTTCGTGGGCCGAAAGCTGACGAATTCGTGCGAGGGCCATATCCAGCATGGGGTTATCTTCATCAAATGTCTCTCCTTCTTTGTATGGAGATAACAGTCCCTCGGCAATCAAATAATCCTGACGAACGCGCAAGGAGCCCAGCAGTACATGTCCCTTGATAATTTCTCCTGTTCTGGGATCCACTACTGAACTTCCATATGACCAGCCCCGGGTAGAGCGGTGTACCCAGTTAATCATATTGTAACGAACATCCATCGGATGGGCACTGTCGGGAAGTATTTCTACCCGAAAAGCATTCTGATAACCCGCCGCTTCAAAAGCCTCGTTCCACCAGCGGGCACCATCCAGTAATGCTCCCCGAATCGGCTCCGGCGTACCCGGATCCAGGTAATAGACAATAGGCTCTACCGGCTCACTCATCTCCGCATCGGGATTCTTTTTCTCGAGCCGATGTCTGGTGATAAACCGTTTCGTCAGAGGCTCGCCGATGGGCGTACTATAATCCTGGTAACTGATGCCGAAATATCCAGCCCTCGGATCAAATTCCCGGGGCTCAAAATCATCGTCCGGCAGTTCTACAAAAGAGTGATGCTGACGGACGGTAATCGCATCCGAAGTAGGCGTTACCGAACGTACTTGTCCACCCGGATTACTGCCCGTGAACGTCAGCATGGATTCAAACTCCGTATTTTGAGGGAAATTCATGGTTGCTTCCTCATAAAGTGCAGAACGACTTTTATCCACACTAAAGTTACCCTCATTATTTTGCTTTAGCCGCTCGCTAACTCCGTGAGCATCACGCAATAAGAAATCTGTAATATCAATCAGTACCGTGCCACCTTCTTCGGCAACGACTTCGAATCCCCATAATACCGACTGTGCAAAGGCATCACGTACCGATTCCTCTTCTTGGGGATTGTTAGTTATTGCCCGATATGAGTAGTTAGGTTGCACTAACAACACCTTCGATCCCCGACGCTCAAAATATACAATACGATCGTCTCCCAACTGATTGCGATCCAGCCCAATATCATTAGAACCGACTCCCGCAGTTAATGAATTGACATAGAGAAATTCTGTATTAAACCGATCAGCTTCAATTTCGACCAGTATTTTTCCCTGATTCCCATCCCGGTAATACGTAAAAAAGCCCTCCTGCTCTTCCAGGTTCAACGTCTCCTCACTTATAGAAGGGAGGTCCTGTGCGTGCAGTGCTGAACAGAAAAAAAGGAGAAACAG
>CAYXVW010000203.1:1347-4753 GCA_964468695.1 uncultured Balneolaceae bacterium
TTATAGAAGGGAGGTCCTGTGCGTGCAGTGCTGAACAGAAAAAAAGGAGAAACAGGCTGGCGACCGCAATTCTATTCATAATGCTTTAATATTTGTTCCAATTTATCTTATTGAACCAACCAGATCGTACATTTAGTACTATCGAGAGTTATTTATAATTACCGCCACTTTTATAGCCAGACTTTCCGTTAATGATTATCCATTATAACGGAATCCGTCTGAATAACGCATTTACGCTAAAAACAGTCTGGGAAATCCTGGGTGAATCTTAAATAAAATATATCGGTTCGACCACCATGACTACTGTATCCTAATAACTACTATACTAATTAACCGATAACGACGGTAGCCGTAATTAACTACTTTTGAACAAAAAATTAAATGTGTAGTTCCTGTTCTTTGGCAATAAAAAATCCTGACAGGACTTTTCACCCCGCCAGGATTAAGTAACTAATCAACAATACATTTATTCATCATCTTCTTCCGCGTATAGCTTTTGCAAACCATTAATCATTTCTTCATTAATGCCAGCCGTAACAAATCCGCCATCATGGTAGAGGTTCTGCATCGTCACTTTTCGGGTTAGGTCTGAGAACAGGGTTACGCAGTAATCCGCACATTCATCAGCAGTGGGATTTCCCAAAGGAGCCATCTTATCGGCAAAGGTGTACATGCCGTCAAATCCCTTTATGCCGCTCCCGGCCGATGTTTTTGTTGGAGCTTGGGATACGGTATTTACCCGGATACCGCGATCCGCCAGCCGGCTCCCATAATTTCGGGCAATACTTTCCAACAGTGCCTTGGCGTCGTTCATATCGCTATACTTGGAAAAGATACGCTGTGCTCCGATATAAGAGAGCGCTACAATACTTCCGCCGTCATTCAGGATCTCCGCTTCATCGGCATAGCGAATCACTTTATGTAATGAAACTGCTGAGATATCCAGCGTTTGCTGAAGCCACTGATAATTGAGCTCTTCATATCCTTTCTTTTTGCGAACATTCGGGGACATCCCGATGGCATGGAGCATAAAATCGATCTTGCCGTGCTCTTCTTTCACATTTGCCATGAGCTCCTCGATTTCATCCTCGTTGGTCACATCACAGGGAAAAACTTCCGCACCGGTCTCTTCCGAAAGCTCATCAAGATCTCCAAAACGCAGGGCAACGGGGGCATTCGACAGTGAAAACTCTGCCCCCTCTCGTTTACAAGCCAAGGCAATGCGCCATGCAATACTTCGCTCGTCGAGCGCACCGAAAATCAATCCTTTCTTTCCTTTTAGCAGTCCATATCCTTGTTGATCAGCCATAAAAAACAATTCCTCAATCAATTTCTGTTAGAAAAATTCTACTATTCAAAAGTAACAAAAGATAGAAATTAAAATCGAATACGCTATTGAAATAACCAAATCTCTTTTTTGTAGTTTAGCCTGTCCAATTTTACAAGAGATAGGTGCTATGCCTATTGACAAAGTCAGCTCCCCTATGCCTGCCTGATGATTATAAATTAATCATGTTGATAATAGCTGTTATTGTCCTTATTTTGCGGAACTTTGCGCCGGTGGTATATCCGGCCTCAGATTGTATTAAGAACAAACTGTTAAGAAATAGTCAGAAATTTCATGTTTCAGGATCTCTCTTCAAAATTAGATCAGGCCTTCCAAACGCTGAAGGGCGAGGCTAAGATCACCGACGTCAACATTGCGGAGACGGTGAGAGAGATACGTCGTGCCCTGCTGGATGCCGATGTAAATTACGAGGTTGCCAAGCAGTTTACCAACGACATTAAGGATCGGGCAATGGGTGAAGACGTGTTAACAGCCGTCAATCCCGGACAACAGTTTACCAAAATTGTCCAAGATGAACTGACTAAAATTCTGGGTCAGGAACGTGTAGGCCTTTCTGTGGCCGACACGCCCCCCACTGTTATTTTGATTGCCGGCCTGCAAGGTTCCGGTAAAACAACCTTCAGTGCCAAGCTGGCCCGATATCTGAAGCAGGAAAACAATCGCAGTCCTATTTTAGCGGCTGCCGATGTGTATCGGCCAGCGGCCATCAACCAGTTGAAAACACTGGCTGACAGTATTGACGTACCTGTTTACTCAATTGGCCAAAAAGATGCGGTACGCGTTGCAAAAGAAGCCGTTTCAATGGCTAAAAGCCTGGCTTTGGATACCGTTATTATTGATACGGCCGGGCGCATGCACGTGGATGAGAAAATGATGAAAGAGGTGGCTGATATTAAAGAAGCGGTTCAGCCCAATGAAACCCTCTTTATTGTGGACTCCATGACGGGACAGGATGCCGTCAATACCGCAAAAGAATTTAATGAAACCATCAATTACGATGGTGTTGTTTTAACCAAGCTTGACGGTGATACCCGCGGCGGGGCGGCCCTTTCGATTAAGAATGTGGTCCAAAAACCGATCAAGTTTGTAAGCACCGGCGAAAAGCTGGATGCTCTTTCACCCTTTTATCCAGAGCGAATGTCGCAACGGATTCTGGGAATGGGCGATGTGGTTTCTCTGGTTGAAAAAGCCCAAAAAGAGTTTGATGAAAAAGAAGCCCAAGAGCTACAGAAGAAAATTAAGTCCGACAGTTTTGATCTGGAAGACTTTTACGAACAGCTTCAGCAGGTAAAGCAAATGGGCGACCTGTCTGACCTGGTGGGTATGATACCGGGTGCCGGACAAGCGCTCCAGGATGCTGACATAGATGACGAATCCTTTAAGCCTATTGAAGCAATTATTTGCTCAATGACCCCGGAAGAAAAGCAAAATCCGGATATTCTGAATGCTACCCGGAAACGACGCATTGCCAAGGGATCCGGAACACGGGTCTCTGATATTAATGACTTGATTAAACAGTTTGAACAAATGAAGAAGATGATGAAGTCATTTTCCGGAATGGGCAAGATGGGCAAATTGATGCAAGGCATGAAGGGAATGAAAGGAAATTTACCATTTGGATAGTTTGAACTGATGTTGTGCGCTGTTTAGCCCAGCCCGGCATCATTGTTTTATTACAAATATTGCGCAAGATTCCGACAATATCCTCTATATAATCAACACAAACTTAAAATTTACAACTAAGGAGATAATCCATTGTTAAGAATTAGATTACAACGTAGAGGTCGAAAGAAACGACCGATCCACCATATTGTAGTGGCAGACAGTCGCAAACCCAGAGATGGACGAATCATTGAAGACTTAGGTCGTTTCGATAATATTACTCCCAAAAATCAGCTTGATTTAAACCGAGATCGTGCGCTTCACTGGCTTAAGGAAGGTGCTCAGCCAACTGATACTGTTCGTTCTATCTTTAAGAAACAGGGGCTGATGTATGAGATGCACCTGCATCGGTTAGGAAAGTCGGAAGAAGAAATTGAAGAAACACTGGCTGAATGG
>CAYXVW010000204.1:0-4748 GCA_964468695.1 uncultured Balneolaceae bacterium
GTGTACCCCAAAGTGGTTGAAACAGCGTGGTAGCAATACCCCAGTGGGCCATTGCGCAATTTGGATCGGCTTCGGCAATTGCTTCGAAATCCTCACGTGCCGATACATACATCATGTTATGCAACATGGCCAGAGCGCGATTAAAATCAGCCTGGACAGACTCACTACATGAAACTCCGAAATCTACCTTCCCATATTTATGCTGTTGCGCATCTACCTTTTGAAGGGGTGCCAGCCATAACATCAAAATGGCACCCAGAAACGGAAATAACATTCTATAGTCCTTCATAATCCCTCGTTTTTATATTTTGTGTTATAAATGTATTTGATTGATATTATTGTTCTTTATTGTATCATCCACTTTCCATCACGAAATATGCCATCCTGAAAAGTGGCCCGATTGCCATCCTCATCAATAAAATAACCCGATTCATATACGAGTCTGCGCCCATCTTCCTCGACCAGATGAATGGTCTCAGGTTCAACAGCGTGACCATAGGGATCATAGACGGTTCCCTCCACTTCTACTTTTTCCCGAAAATACTGTTGAAGAAAACTTTGAGGGATATTGACAATAAAGTAGAACGATTCGTCTTCGGTAAATACCCCTGTAGTATAATCAGCACCGCGATGAGTGGTGGGACAAAGCTCACCAACTACAGCACACTCAATACCAGATAACTCTCCTGTCACTGTTTGGGTTGATTCTTCCATCGGTTGGTCATAGAGATAAGATCCGTTACCTATCTCCATGTCCGGTACATTCGTAGTTATGGTTAGCCCTGTAAGCATCAGTATGATAGCAGTGATCTTAGCATTCATAATGTATCCTCCGAATTTGTTTTAGTTTTATTTATTTGAAAGGATTACTCTTTTTGGCCAGTCAATACAATAGTATGTGCGCCCAAATTTTTAGCTGCCTTTCGGGTATCCTCATTCGGGCTTCGATCAAAGTAGTCTAACCGATCGATTACCGTCACGTTTTTAAAACCGGCCGCACGTACCAAACCCAAGTAATCTTCAACCGGTTCTGCGCCGACAATACATTCTGCCCAGAGCTGGGCGTTGGCTTTTGACTCATCGGAAACCGGTTTTGACAAAACAATATCTGATATTTGAATGTGGCCACCCGGTTTGAGGATGCGATAAATCTCTTTGAAAGCTTTTTCCTTATCCGGCACCAAGTTAATCACACCATTACTGGTAACAACGTCGGCTGCCGCATCATCCAATGGTATATCGATGGCTTGACCTTCAACAATTTTTATATTCTCTATATCCGTCATTTCGATATTTTCCCTGGCTTTCCGAATCATGGCTGGCGTAATATCAATACCCCATACCTGTCCGTCAGCCCCTGTTTTTGATGCTGCAATAATCACATCTAAACCCGAACCAGATCCGATATCCACGACAGTATCACCTTCTCCTATAATATCAGCCAAAAACGGATAGCCCACACCCGCAAAAGGATCAATTGCTGAAGCTGGAACCACCTCCAGTTCTTCTTCAGGGTATCCGAGATTAAGACAGGAATTGCGTCCTGTCGGAAAGTGAAACTCTTTGTTTGGATAGGTAGCAACCTCCTCGTACATCTCCTGTACGGCTTGTTCCACTTCTTGCTTGTCCAGATTAGTTGTTGTCGTACTCATAACATTTTCCTCCTCTGATAGTTAGCATTTCTTTTACGTCACTCGTAAACTAACAGCGGATCTTCCCTTGATCTTCCGTTTTTCTTCCGGTCGTTATTTTGACACCTGAAATCAGTTATTTGTTATTAGGGAAAGGAACGATATTTAAAAAAAGTAAGGGTCACTCAGATTTAATTAGTACGGCTATATTCCAGAATTTTGATTGATAGTTATGGAGAAGGAGTCTATGAAGGCTGATGACAACTAATTAATAACGAATAACTAAACCTTTACTAGTTCCTCCTGCTGCTCCGCCATACATTCCAGATAATGAGCTACCGGTGAATGAGCGGTATCAGGTACGGCCTCGTTTAGAATCTGATAGGATTTCTGTACACACTCTTCAGCTCGGTCCTGTTTCTCTTCTGTTATGCAAAGGCTGGATTCGATCATCGCAGCAATAGCCTTCCCAATGGGATTATCGGTTTTGTTGGCCAGCTGAAATACTGCCTCACCACATTCACGAGCCCGGTCAATCTGTCCCGTGTGCAAGTAGTAATAGGCCATCCATGGATAGAGCTCTAAAGCACAGGCCGCACACGCTCCCGCTTCATCCAGCAATTCTTCGCTTTTATTTACCATTTTACGAGCCTGTTCAATATCTCCACCCTCAATCCGGTTCCATATACTAACCCCATAAAGCCGCTGCAGGCAGTGATCCCGTACAGCAGCTTGTTTGGCATATGTAAGTCCGTTTTGGATGGCCTGCCACCCCAGCTCATTCGCCCCCGTTAAAGTATGCAGTACGCCTTTACGGGCCAGTGAATAAGCCATTCCCGCTGGTGATCCCACCTGTTCGTGGAGCTCCAGACTCGAAGCCAACTCCTCTACAGCCCGGTGGCGTTGTCCTCGCCACAGGTGCATGGTACCCAAGGCATAGTGACATACGGCCACACAACGCAAATCGCCCATTTCTGAAGCTTGTTTAGCTATATTTTCCATAAAGGAACGGGCTCGCTGAAACGGTTGATCACCCGAAACATGGTACTCCCACAGACAAAGGTGGGCATCGGTTGCGACCACTATCTCCGGTGACCAGCCGTGGTATTGTCGTTCCATTTCGTATTGCAGTCCCTCCTCCCAGCGGCCGAGTGGCAGGCAGGTCATGGCCAGGATTTCACGAGCCTGTGAGGCTTCTACCTTTGCATTGACTTTCTCAGCTTTGCGGAGAGCTTCCTTGGCAATATCGTACGCTTCCTTCAATCGGTTCTGATGCCACAGATGGAGTGCTTTTGTGATAAAAAGACGCGACTGAGAACGAGCGTCTTCTCCGACAAGATTAAAAGCTTTTTTTAAATATTGCTCTGAACGTTCAATTTCGGTACGAAAGATAGCGACCACAGCCATCTTCCGATACAACTCTACCAAGTCGATATTTTCCGATAAAGACGATTCCTCAACAAGCGAAATTGCCTCTTCATAAGCGCTATAGCTCGTTTCAAGCCTGCCACACGCACGGTACACATCGCCGATCCGTTCCAAGATCTCTCCTTTTAACCTCCTGGCCTCCTTGCTTTTAATATCTTCGAGCACTTCACATGCTTCCCGGTATCGTTGAAGTGCATCTTCATGGGCATATGCGCTTTCGGCCCGTTCCCCTGCCTTAATCAAATACTGTGCTCCTTTCAGCATTTCACCGGCTCCCAGATAATGCCAGGCAATCTGTTCCACAGGCTGATCCTCAGCATCCGTTGAAAGCGCTAAGAGCCGGTCGGCTATCTGTTTATGCAGTATTTTCCGACGAGCCTGTGAAATGGAAGAATATATCGTTTCCTGCACAAGGGTATGCCTAAAGGAGTAGTTCAAACCTTGTTCCTCGAGCAAACGCGCCTTCAAAACTTCTTCAAGGGCATCAAAAAGTTCTTGCTCAGCACTAGAATCATCACTACTCCAGATAAAAGCCAGAAGCTCATAGGGAATTTGGCGCCCTATTACGGCTGCAATATATAAGAGATGATGAGCGGGAGGCGAAAGCTTCTCAAGTTTTTTCTCAACCAGATGATGTAAAGAGGAAGGAATATTTTCTGAAACGGGAGAAACAGGCAGCTCACCGGAAACCCGAGACTGCGGTGGAATAGCATCGGTATTTCCTTCCTCCCTGTAGTGGCGTAAAAGCTCAAGGGCAAATAACGGATTCCCTTCGGCCAGTCGATAAATATGGTCTGCTATATCAGTCCCAATTATGGAATCTTCGGCATATTGTTGAAGCAGTGCTATATGTTCCTCATAAGTAAGCGGAGCAAGTTCAATCATTTTCATCTTATGCTCGCGTAAATCCTGGATAAACTCTGGGGTCGGTTCCCCCTCTTCTTTTCGCAATGTAGCCACGAATAAGGCAGGTAAACGGTTCACATGCCGGATTAAGTAGGAAAAGAGCTCCCTGCTGCCTTGGTCTGCAATATGTAGATCCTCCAGGATAACTACACAGTGATCACCTTCTGCAAGTCTGGTAAAAAGGCGATGCACTCGGGCAAATAGATGACCTTTGGCCGCCAGCTTATCGGCATGAGGGAAAGGATCTCCATCCCCCTTAAAAGACGGGACCAGACGGCCCAGTTCTACCGGAAGGTCTTCCTCCAGTTCAGGTTGCCTGTTCAGCATATCATCAAACAGCTCTATAAATGGTCCATATGCCACATTTCCCGAACTGTCACCGCTCTGTCCCAAGTAAAAAGTTATATCTTTGCGACGTGCTTGCTGTATAAGTTCCCGAACCAAACGTGTTTTACCTATTCCTGCCTCACCACTTATAATAAGTCCTCCACCTTCTCCACTTTTAAGCTCATCAAGTAACTCCCCAACTCTGTTACACTCTTCGGCCCGTCCTATAATCGGTTGTGCCACTTTCGAGAATGAAGACCGTTGAGCGCGTTGCTTTCTTTCTGCTCCAAGTTGACCTTCTCTAATATCATCCAGCGTCTTCATAGTCTCAGCCGATGGATCTACCCCAAGCTCTTTTCCGAGTATCTCTCTGCACACCTCATATTGATGGAAGGCACGCGTTTCCTGACCTTTTTGGGCAAAAACACGCATCAATCCACGATGGGCTGTTTCAAG
>CAYXVW010000205.1:0-4692 GCA_964468695.1 uncultured Balneolaceae bacterium
TGCCGATCACCTCAACATGATCAGGATTTTTATCGCTAATCCAGATCGGGATAGGGGATCCCCAGTACCGCTGTCGGGAAACGGCCCAATCCACATTATTTTCCAGCCACGTTCCAAATCGTCCTTCGCCCGTACTTTTGGGTTTCCAGTTAATGGTTTTATTTGAGCTCACCATCTTGTCCTTGACTTCCGTAGTTTCCACAAACCACGACTCTACGGGATAAGACATCAGTGGAGTGCCTTTACGCCAGTCGAACGGATAGTTATGTACATATGTCTCATGCTTGTACATCAGGTGCCTATCTTTAATAGCCCTGGCAATTCCTTTATCGGCGTCTTTGAACCACTCTCCTTCGAAATCGGGTACCTGATCGGTAAATCGGCCATCTTCATCAATAGGATTAAACATGGGGATATCATTCTTTTTCCCCGTTTCAAAGTCATCTGCACCAAAAGCCGGCGCGGTGTGAACCACTCCGGTACCTTCTTCGGTCGTTACATAGTCTGCAGGGACCACGCACCAAGCTTCCGAACGCTCAAACTCTTCCAGCGCATAGTCGAAGACCGGATCGTAAGTCCATCCAATCAGCTCTTTACCTTTATATTCTTCTACAATCTCGTAATCATGGTCGATAACTTCTTCAATACAATCTTTGGCCAAAATATAATACTCGGTTCGGTCTCCCTCGGATAACTTGATCTTGGCATAATCTAAAACCGGATTGACCGCCAGCGCCATATTGGAAATGATCGTCCACGGGGTCGTTGTCCAAGCCAGGAAGTACACATCCTGTGCCATGCCCACCTGAAACTTCACAAAGATAGAAGGATCCTGCGTTTCCTCATATCCCAGGCTCACTTCGTGCGAGGATAAGACCGTACCGCTCCCGGGGGAATACCACTGAATTTTATACCCCTGATACACGAGACCCTTTTCGTACAGGGTCTTAAAAGCCCACCAAACCGATTCGATATAATCATTATCGAAGGTGATATAGGGATCGTCCAGATCTACCCAGTAGGCCATGCGTTCCGTTAACCGGTCCCACAGATCCTTGTATTTAAGAACACTCTTACGGCACTTCTCATTGTACTCGGCTACTCCATACTCTTCAACCTGAGCACGTCCTTCAAGATCCAGCTCTTTCTCCACCTCAATTTCCACGGGCAGCCCATGAGTATCCCAGCCGGCCTTTCGCTCTACACGGAAGCCTTTCAATGTCTTATAGCGGCAAAACATATCCTTGACCGTACGGGCCATCACGTGATGGATGCCCGGCTTACCGTTGGCCGTAGGCGGACCTTCATAGAAAGTAAAAGGAATACCCTCACTCCGGGTAGAAAGGCTTTTCTCAAAAATATTTTGCTCTTTCCACCACTTGAGGGTTTCTACTTCTAATTTTGAAAAATTTAGCTTTTTAACTTCTTCGAACTGTTTACTCATAAAAACATTGTTCGTGCTCAGTTTCTATTTTGAAAGCAGGCAATATATCATTTTTTGCCCACTTTCCCGCAGCTATTGATACAGAAATAAAATATTCATCACTTTAAATTAGCCTCAAAGATACAAGTCTTAGTCCATCAATTCATATCTGAAAAAACATTTTTCTCTGGTAGCGAACCATTAAAAGCATTGACTGACCCATTTGCAAGTTTAAAAAATGAAATTTATGAGCTAAAAAACTTTAATATGAGCGGGCTTTCCGTTATCCTTTGCGAAGTATGAATATTTAATAACCCTTGATGTCGATAAATATCATGGATTTGACCGTAAAGAAGCCAATAACCAAAGATAATCCCTACAAAATATGTTTTGTTTGCCTGGGAAATATCTGTCGAAGTCCCACGGCCGAAGGGATTTTTCAGCATCTGGTGGATGAACAAGGCCTTTCTGATTTTTTTGAAATTGACTCGGCAGGGACCTCAGCTTACCATGTAGGAGAATCTGCAAACAGCAATAGTCAGCGCACTGCTAAAAAACATGGCGTTACCCTACACTCCAAAGCGCGCCAGTTTCGTGCTTCTGATCTCGATTCTTTCGATCTGATCCTTGCCATGGATGACAGCAATTACGCAAATATTTTGCGCCTGGCTTCCGACAAACATGAGGATAAGGTCGGCCGCATGCGTGACTTTGACCCCAAACCCGGCGACGGACAGGTCCCCGATCCCTACGCGGGCGGTATAGACGGGTTCGAAAATGTTTTTCAGATCGTTAAGCGAAGTTGCGAAGAACTTTTGAATGAACTGGAGGAACACATACAGCAATCATGATTCCCGACACCATCAGGCAACAATTACGGCAAAAACTGGGCACAAGAATCGCTGATATCCGATCTGTTTCCGGTGGAAGCATTAACCGGGCAGCCAAGCTTATACTTTCCGACGGTACACATTGCTTTCTGAAATGGAATTCTTCGGCCAATCCCGATATGTTTGTTAAAGAGAAACGGGGACTTAAGTTACTGGCAGCCGCCGAAACTAAGTTACGCATCCCTTCTACCCTGGCGCTGGGAAAAACAACGGATGATACCGGCTATCTTGCCCTGGAATATATCTCAGAGGGACGGCCCAATGACCATTCAGCAGAAGATTTTGGTTGCCAGCTGGCTGCACTACATAAGCATCAGGCTGAACAATACGGACTCGACCACGATAATTATATTGGAAAATTACCCCAATCAAATCAACAGCACAAAGAGTGGGTCGACTTTTTTATCCAGGAGCGGATGGAACCACAACTGCGCATGGCTGCTGATGCCCATAAACTCGGTTCCGAAACCATCGCCCACTTCAAATCTATGTATAAACAGTTGGCTGATATATTTCCAGAAGAACCGGCCAGCCTGCTGCACGGAGACCTATGGGGAGGAAACTATTTTTATGATAGTCAGGGCCGACCCACGATATTTGATCCGGCTGTCTATTATGGGCATCGGGAGATAGAGCTGGCCTTCACTCATCTTTTCGGCGGATTTTCACAGGATTTTTATCAGGCCTACGAGGAAGCGTATCCCCAGCAACCAGATTTTAATAATCGCAAGGATATCTACAATCTCTATCCCCTGTTGGTGCATACCAATCTATTTGGCGGAAGTTATGCCCGGCAGGTCCAAACGATTGTCAGTCGGTTTTAAATATTTTTGTGCATTTGTCAAAAACTCACTTTCCCAACACCTTTATTTCTATTTTTCCGGGCTCCTCCTATTAAAAAACTGAAACCAAGGCTTCATATCTATCCTTCTCCCTCCAACTCCGGTTCGGGCAGGTATCTCCAAACCAGAAAAGCCATCCCAAAAATCATGACGGCCCCGATTAAAGTGTTGCTGAAATATCCTTTCCATACATAGGCCGGACCGGCAATAGAACCACCGAGGCCATATCCTACCTGCCCAATCGCTACCAGCAAGCTCATAAGCGTTCCCCGCTTACCTGCTGCCACCAACTCAGTTGTAAGGGCCTGAAATGGACTTATCCGCATTGCTACCAGCATCATCGTAACGAAAAACAGGGGATATGCCATCCAAAATGACTGCACCAACAACGTAGTAAATACCATAACCAGCGCCAGACCCACACAGGAAAATATGATGATACTTTTTCGGCCCCACTTATCAGATAGCTTGCCGGCCTGGGGACCCGTCATTACATTGGCAATACCTCCGGCAAAAAAGAGTGTTGCAATCTCATTACCAGATACCTGAAACGTCGTTTCCAGCCAGGTGGGAAGAAAAATTACATAAACGGATATACTCAGAAACATTAAAAAGTAACTGCCCGCTGCCGCTATGATTGCAGGTTTTTGCAGCATCAGCAAATATTTTCGTATCGAACCCAGAACCGTAATTCTGGCTCTCTGCAACTTCACATCGGGTTGGGGCACTGTTAACCAAATCAGCAAGAAGGTTAAAATCATGAGCCCCGCAAAAGCCAGAAACGGAGCGCGAAACCCCATATATTCGGCAAGCACCGTTCCTATAGGAATCCCCAGGATTTGTCCCATAGCTATACCGCTCATAATCCACCCATTCGCCCAGCCGCGCCGATGGTAAGGAAAATAATCACCCACATACGATACCGACGATCCACTCAGGATACCGCCAGCAGCACCTGCCAGTCCGCGTACAATCAGGAAACTCAGGTAATTTGTAATTAGGCCGTGCAACAAAAGTGCCGCAGCCATCATGCCTGTTCCAATAAGCAGTATTTTACGGCGACCTATTTTATCGGATATGGGTCCCGTTATTAAAGCACACAGACCGACCATAACAGCATAAGCGGTTACCAACGTACCTAACAAAGCTTCGGAAACGGCCAACTGCTCGCTAATGCGGGGTAGAATGGGTGCAATGATCATGATTTGGCTACTGGCGGCAAATACCAAGAGCCAAAGTGAGAAAATAATAAAAAAAGTCTCTTTTTTAGAGTCGATCATTAGCAGGGAAAGCGGAAATGTAAATAAGGAAAAGATATTTTCTTTAAAAGCATTACAGAATATAAGGGTATTGTGGCATAACTTTTAGCAATAAAAAGCCAGCTTCCTAACTGTTCCCAGCGGTAACAACCACAACACAAACCAATCCGGATATAAAAAAGGCTGTACCAAACTTTTAAAAGCTCAGTACAGCCTGTCTCATTCTGCGAGTGTCTTTTTATTCGTTTTGAAAGGTAATTCCCGATAAAATAATTTGG
>CAYXVW010000206.1:0-4636 GCA_964468695.1 uncultured Balneolaceae bacterium
ATCGCTCCGCGACATCATAGCCCTCATGCTCCATTGCCAAATGACCATATCCGCCACCGGGAAAAATAACAATTCCACTTTTTATAGCTTTTTCCTGTTCCGGAAGAAATACCGTTAGTGTGGGAACGTCATTCTCGCTGTCTCCGACCGCATGCGGGGGCCCTTCCGGCCAAAGCGGATAGCTTTCCTGGGCATGGAGCAGCAATACGCTACTCAATACAATGCCCGCTGTGATAATTATACAACGAATATATTTCATCATGACCACGTCTTTAATTATTCCTTAAAAAATTAATTTAAATGATTTACCGGGGTTAAGGTCACTGGTCCCAGAAGGCCCGACGGTCTTGACTCCCAATCCGATGCATCAAATATCCCATGTTCATTCCGGTTTTGCCCCTGCCGGGCGGACATATTAATATTGTAGAACTTTTTCCAGGGGATGCCCTCCCGGTCCAGATAGGCAATTCTATTAGCCATCAGGTTAGCCACCTCTATTTCGAGCTCATTGGTTTCCTGCATCATGCCCTGGTCGATATACACCTTGAAAACCGGACCGGTTAATATACCCAGATCCTGTCCGTTGAGCGCAACTCGGGCACTTTGCTCCACTTCTCCCAGATCGAGCATCCATCCGTCACTGTCGCTATCCGGTGCATTAAAGGATAAGCTATAACTTGCTGTTCCCGAGAAATTTTCAACCGTGTCTCCACCAAATTCTGTCCAGGATTTTAAGGTATCAACTTCAACCGGCTCCGGTAATTCAGGTCCACCCTCTATAAATTCTACACTCCATATTCCCGCCAGGGTTGTAGCTTCTCCTGCCTCCTCCACATAAGGATAGGTAGTCTCGCTTCGGCCGTCCTGATAGGTTTGTACAATAATTGACTGTCCGGGCTCCAGCTGCAGATACACTTCTGAAGTTCCGGCATCACTCGTTCTGAAATCCGCAAATCCTTTCTGTTTTTTCATTGGATCAAATAATACCGCAGATTCGGCAGATACCCCGAGAGGAATCCATTCGTCGATCCTTTGGTCACCCCAATTTGTAATAAAGTAGGTGTTCCCCTCCTCGTGGCTTCGGCGCAGGTATTCAAGTCCCCGGTCGGTCATTGACTCCCGTACTACAGAAGCCTCCTCTAACAATTCATCAAGGTTGTCACCGAGCAGGAAACGCCCGTCGCCCGCCTCTGCTTCCCGCACTGAGCCTTCATCAGAGTCAGAGAAGCCGATATCTTCTACCAGCTCCTGAAAACGCTTGCGATTGGTCTCCAGGTCAGACCAGCCTGCTACCTCAGACGGTAAATCCTGATAAAAAAGCACCGTAGCTCCACTGTTAGCCAGGTCCACGATTCTTTCAAAGGTTGAAACCGGAATGTATTGGCTGGCCGGTACTAACAGAGTTTTATAGCTAATGTCACCCGCTTGTATTTGCTGTCCGGAGCTGGCCACCTGCTGCAGTTGCCGGTCTGAGATATAGTCGAAGCCATAGCCCCGGTTTTGCATTTCCTCAGCGGCTTCTTTAAAAGCGGTTCCCTCAAATTGATTTTCGATCCCTCCATCAAAATGCTCCAGCAGTCCCGGACCGGCCTCGGCCCAACGATCATGAATAGGGAAATAGAGGAGCACATCATTATCGGGATTACCCCGCTGCAAGAATGACTGTGTGCGTGCCACGTATTCATTAAATGCTTTAAAATGATCCCAAAATGGATTCTGCGGATTGAAGTGAACGGCCGCATAAAATAACCAGCCCGGCCATTCTTCACCCTGTGGGGAATAGGCCGTACCGTGATACACAATATGGTTGACACCGCCGAGGAAAAACCGATCTACGGCAGTCTTAACATCAGATAGAGAGGAACTGAAATGCTCATTCAGCCAAGTGGCGGCTTCAGAGCCCACCAGCTGCTTGCCCGTCACATTAGCGGCTGATGAAGCCATTTTAGCCCGGAATATATCGGTCCCTTCCGTCTCGGGAATATCACTAGCTGCGTAGAGGTCCAAAATATTGGCAGGTGAGCCATGCGCCTGATTACGAATATGAGCATCTTTTTCATCGGCCCATTGGTTCCAGGGACGGGTAAACTCGTCCAGCAGCAGATCCGAAACAGTCTGGCGGTAATCACTCAATATACGACTGTTTTTATCATCAGAACTATCGCCTAACAGAGCCGGCAAATGTTCTCTTAAATCATATCCGCGACGCTGTTCAAACTCATCCAGGAAGTAACGAGTCCAGTTAGCCTCTCCGCGGGCATCGTCTACCTCATAGGAATCGTTAAAAAAGCTTCGCAATCCTGAAATATCATAACCCGTAAATGCCTCATCAAAATAGGTCAAATAATCAGTAAGCACTTCTTCATCAAAATGATCAATTGCCAATCCTTCTCCTCCGGGTCCGGCACGTTCGACCATTTTTCCATGTATTCCCTGAAAAAATGCATAAAGTGTCCAGTTTCCTTCCGGAGCGGTCCATGCCAAATCCCCTTCCGTGTTAACGCTGTCCGTAAGATCGAGGGATTCCCCTTCATTTGAATAGGCCATCAGAGTAACAAGCGGCAATGATTTTTCAAAACGGACCTGTTCCAGTGCCAGTGATTGCAAGTTATCATTGGCAGAAACCGGTTCTTCCAGATCATCAAGTTCAATCTCTTCGCCAGGTTCAATAGCAGAACCACTTTCCACTCCAAACATGCGATTACCGAGCGCATATACAAATGGCTCCTGAACATATTCAATGGGTTCAGAGAGACTCTCTCCTTCCTGCAGTTCATACGTTTCATAAGCCACATACTTCGCCGCTCTTGCATCTCCCACCATTGGTCCGCCAAAGGGCCATCCCGTACCGGTGGCCATATCAACACCTATATCCAGACTGTCTCCTTTCTGCAAGGTATGGGTTAGCATTTCCATCCACTCCGGTGACAGAAAATCGATAAATTCATCTTCATATCCGGCAACTCCATAGATCGGGGTGATTTCGACGCCCCCTATATTGGCCTCTTTAAAGCTTTCCAGCTCCATGGTCAGATTTTCTTTATCAACGGCACTGCCCTGCCACCACCATCGGGTCCAGGGTTTATTTTCTGAAGTTATTTCCGGCCATTGCGGTTCCGGCGGCTCTTCGGTCGTACACCCAATCATTAAGCTTAGCAATAATATCCCTATCGTAATTACTGTCTGATTACTTTGCCTATACATCTTTTATCTTATATATGTGATTATTAATTACTGAGTACCTGAACTTATTTTTTCAGGTATCATACTCTTTAAAATCTGGCTCAATCGATTCCCATACCTGTGCTGAACCAATGTAGTCTGTAAGATCCTCTATCGCAATAATAATGTATTATCACTATTTTGTCTTCAGACCTAAAAAACTTCTAATTTCCTGTCATGGTTGTTTGAACTAACCATTTCTATTCTGTTTCAATAACTTGAATATTTGGACGACTGTATTCCTCCATAAAATTTTCCATATAAAAGCTGGGATGGGGCGGCTGATTATAGGCCACATTTTGCCAAGCCAAAGCCAGCCGGTATTGCCGATCGTGCAGTAGCGTATACATGCGATGATCGGTCGGGATTGTAGTCGTATAAATCCGAAGCTCTTCGTTATTTTCGGAATGAAGAATTACCTCTTCCCGCCAATCTCCCAGGATATCTCCACTCAAAGCGGGTGTGGCTTTAGTTCCGTTATTAGAGGTTGCTCCTTCAGCCACAAGCATAGGATTTAATTCTTCTGCTTCCCAATCCCATTTCGCAACGACATTCCCGTCGAGCAGCTCTCGCAACAGGTCTCCATCCCACCAAACTCCAAAATTACAAAATGCGGGTTTCTGATTGCTGATCTTTTCCCCTTTCGCATTAAACATCCCCTCAATATTTGCGCCATGTACCCAAGCCTCTGCCCCGGGGTAACGGGGATCTATATTAAAAGCGTTACCTCTTCCGGGACCCTCTCCATCATCGCCTGCCTTAACCGAAGGTTTTTTCCACAGGATTTCTCCAGTAGCCGCATCCCTGAAGTTGGCGCCCGCATCATCAAAACGTTCCTGAATGTTAAAAACCTCTTGTCCGGGATGCCCGGGATCCAGATCTGATACATGCAGGGCATCGCCATGCCCCAAACCGGTAGAATATAATCCTTCACCATTGTGATCTATCGCAGCTGCACCGTAAATAATCTCATCCTTTCCATCCTCATCAACATCAGCAATGCTAAGCTGATGATTTCCCTGACCTCTGTAAGCCCTGTTTCCCGGGGTCCCATCATCACTATCAAAAGTCCACTGATGAGATAACTCTCCATCGCGCCAATTCCAGGCAGCCAGTACGGCTCTGGTATAATACCCACGCGCCATTATAAGGCTGGGACGTTCCCCATCCAGATAGGCCACACCGGCCAAAAAACGATCCATTCGATTTCCATAGCCATCACCCCAGACCTCATCCAGCTGCTCGGGCGTAGGTTCAAGCGTCTCCGGATGACGGGGTGGAATATAGTCCGTCGTTGCCAGCTCGCCCCCCGTTTCTCCGTCAAAAATGGTCAAGTATTCCGGTCCTTCCAAAATATATCCCTCTTCATTGCGATAGTCCGCATCCGGATCGCCGATTACCGCCCTTTCGCCGT
>CAYXVW010000207.1:0-4633 GCA_964468695.1 uncultured Balneolaceae bacterium
CTGGGCCGTGCCACACAGGGAGCAGCCCAGGCCCTTTTGGCCAAAATATATCTCACCCGTGAAAATTGGTCACAAGCATTAAATTATGCGAATGAGGTTATCAATTCCGGGGAATATGGACTTGAGCCCAACTACGAGGAAATATGGAGAGAAAGTTCGGAAAACGGAATTGAATCAATTTTCGAAATTCAGGCTCGGGGACAATCAACCGCACACGGTGTGCAGCAATATTCTACAACCCAGGGGGCACGTGGTCCCAGTGGTTGGGGATGGGGTTTTAACACACCCACACAGGATTTGGTTGATGCCTACGATTCAGAAGGAGATGAGATCCGAAAAAATGCGACCATCATTTTTGCGGGTGAAACACTTTGGGACGGTCGCGAAGTCAGCGAAAATGTTGAAAATCCAAGGTATAATCAAAAAGCCTATTCCAGTGCGAATGCCGGGGCAGGAGATGGAGATAAAAATATCCGGGTATTGCGTTATGCCGAAATTCTGTTGATTAAGGCCGAGGCTGCCAATGAAATGGGAGATCAGGTTATGGCTTTGGAGGCCTTAAATGAGGTTCGTGACCGGGTTGATCTGGATCCGGTAGTTACAACGAACCAGCAGGAACTCCGGGAAGCAATATGGAAGGAACGTCGCCTTGAGTTGGCTTTTGAGCATGACCGCTGGTTTGATCTGCTCCGCACGGGCCGGGCTGCTGAAGTTATGCAGGCTCATGGCAAGGATTTTATAGAGGGGAAACATGAATTGTTCCCTATCCCTGAAGAACAATTGCGAAAAACACCGGATATGACACAAAATCCCGGTTATTGATTTATTGGTAACGGCGACATCCGTCTGAAATTCATTGTCAAGTAGTGCATTCGGATATCTGATATTCTGTCGATAAACTGATTTTTATCGATAGGATGAATGATGTGTTTAATACTGCTTTTTGAAAGTGAATAATTTCAGCAGTAACCTGCCGTAATAATCGAAGAGGAAAGAGCGATCTACCCGATGACTTAGAATATCGATATTGCATCGACTATTCTGGAATTGGCAGGGCTTCAGTATCCAGAGAATGTGGATGAGGGAGTCCGTTTTGATTACAAATACCGCAATATCTATTAATTCTTTAGTTGATATGTGCATATGAAAAAGTTTTTACGCATTCTGACACTCGTTGTTTTTACCTCGGTTATAACTATAAGCTGCAGGGTCAGTGAAAATACGGCTCCTACCGAACATGAAAGGGAAGACAAGATTGAGCAAATATCCGAAGATTCGCTTTTGACCCTTACGCAAGGACGCACCTTCCAGTACTTTTGGGATGGTGCCGAACCAAACTCGGGCATGGCACGCGAACGCTATCATGTGGATGGCAATTATCCGCAAAACGATAAACATATTGTTACAACAGGAGGGAGCGGGTTTGGAATAATGGCCATCATCGTCGGCATGGAACGCAACTTTATATCCGATCAGCAAGGTGTAGATCGGCTGGAGCGGATTGTTGAGTTTTTGGAGGAAGCCGATCGGTTTCACGGGGCATGGTCTCATTGGATTAATGGTGAGACGGGTGAAACCAAGCCTTTTAGCCAGAAAGATGACGGGGGTGATTTGGTTGAGACCTCTTTTTTAGTTCAGGGCTTGCTCACCGCCCGGCAATATTTACGTCAGGATGGAGGAAATGATGAGCAAATATTAGCAGCTAAGATTGATACCCTTTGGCGTGAAATTGAATGGGATTGGTACACCAAAGGGGGCGAAGACGTATTATACTGGCACTGGTCACCCAACTACGGTTGGGAAATGGATTTTCCCCTTGAAGGATATAATGAAACACTAATTACCTATGTGTTGGCTGCCTCATCTCCCATGCACGATATCTCTGCTGATGCCTATCACAAAGGATGGGCTCGCAACGGTAATATAACTGCCGATGTAACAACCTATGGGTACGACTTACAACTTTCGCATAATGGGGCCGAACAATATGGCGGACCGTTGTTCTGGGCGCATTACTCTTACCTCGGACTTGATCCCCGTGGCCTGGAAGATCGTTACGCCGATTACTGGCAGGAAAATACCAATCATACCCTCATTAACCGGCAGTGGTGCATCGAAAATCCTGAAGATTATAAGGGATATGGAGAAGATTTATGGGGATTAACGGCAAGTTATAGCGTTAGCGGGTATGCTGCACACCGACCTACGGAAGATTTGGGTGTTATTACTCCGACGGCTGCTCTTTCTTCCTTTCCTTATACCCCCGATGAGTCTATGGAAGTGCTCAAAAATCTTTATTACAACTATAATGATAAGCTGTTTGGGCCTTATGGATTTTATGATGCCTTTAGTCCGGAAGCAGAATGGTATCCCAAAAGATATTTAGCTATCGATCAGGGGCCCATTGTTGTGATGATTGAAAACCACCGGTCCGGATTGCTTTGGGATCTGTTTATGTCGGCTCCCGAAGTGCAAGAAGGATTAGAAAAGCTTGGTTTTCAAAGCCCTCATCTACAATAAACCAGTTAGACATGCTATATAACCAGAGTTTCAAAAAAGTTTTTCAATAAGAAGAAAATGCGTGATCAAAGACTATTTCCAGTGGCAGGTTTTGTGCTGATTTTGATGTTGATAGCACTGCCTGTTTCGGGACAATCTCAAACTGCAGTAGATGCTGAATCGAGCATTGATGTCAAAGTAGATTCTCTACTGCAACTTATGACGCTGGAGGAAAAAATCGGACAGCTCACTCTTTTCACCAGCGATTTGACGACCACAGGACCCACCATCCGGGATGATTACAAGAAGTTGATTAATAATGGAAAAGCCGGAGCTATTTTCAATGCGTATGGTTCGGAGTATACCCGTAAGTTGCAAGATATGGCCGTGGAGAATAGCCGGCTGGGGATTCCATTATTGTTTGGATACGATGTTATTCACGGCTTTCGCACTATTTTTCCCATCCCATTGGGGGAAGCGGCAAGCTGGGATCTCGAATTAGCCCGGGAATCTGCCAGAACAGCGGCCCGGGAAGCCACTGCGACCGGCTTGCATTGGACCTTCGCGCCAATGGTGGATGTCTCACGGGACCCACGTTGGGGACGAATAGCAGAGAGTGCCGGAGAAGATCCTTATCTTAATGCACGGTTTGCAGAAGTCCGGGTTGAAGGATTCCAGGGGACGGATCTCAAAGATACTGAAACCCTGTTGGCAACGGCCAAACATTTTGCAGCTTACGGGGCTGCCGAAGGGGGGCGGGATTACAATACGGTGAATATGTCTGATCAACGCCTTTGGGAAATTTATCTGCCGCCATTTAAAGCAACATTGGATGCCGGAGTAGGGACCTTTATGACGGCTTTCAACGAATATAACGGGGTCCCTGCAACAGGTAATCAATATCTTTTTAACACGATCTTGCGAGACCAGTGGGACTTCAAGGGATTTGTGGTTACAGATTATACATCCATTCCCGAAATGATTGCCCACGGTGCTGCTGAAGATGAGGCGATAGCTGTAGAAATGGCAATGGATGCAAACGTGGATATGGATATGCAAAGCGGACTTTATATGGAGCAGTTGCCCCTGCTGGTGGAAGAGGGGAGAGTAACTGAAGAGCAGATAGATCGGGCTGCCGGCCGTATTCTTAAGCTTAAGTATCAGCTTGGTTTATTCGAGGATCCCTATCGATATGTTAATGCTGATCGGGAGGATAAGGAGTTGTTGAGTCAAGAAAATCGGGAGTTGGCCCGTGAAGTAGCCCGGGAATCAATCGTACTGTTAAAAAACGAGGATGCCATTTTGCCTCTTTCCAAGGACATTTCTGATTTAGCGGTGATTGGTCCACTGGCTGATAACCAGCAAGAACTCTTGGGTTCGTGGTCGGCAGCAGGTGAATGGGAAGATAATGTGACGGTTCTAGAAGGTATCAAAGAGAAGGTAGGAGATGACACCTCCATTCATTACGCTAAAGGAGGGGAGATAAAGGGAACATCCCAAGAACAGTTTGGGAAAGCGGTACAGGCAGCTCAAAAGTCTGATGCAGCGGTAATGGTGCTTGGAGAAGAAGCGTTAATGAGTGGAGAAGCAGCCAGCAGGGCTACTTTGGATCTGCCCGGAGTGCAACAGGAATTGCTTCAAGCTGTTCATGAAACGGGTACACCTGTGGTTTTTGTGCTAATGAGTGGACGTCCACTGACCATAACCTGGGCAGATAATCATATTCCTGCTATCCTTGAAACCTGGTTTCTGGGTACTGAAGCAGGACATGCCATCGCTGATATTTTATTTGGAGACGATAATCCATCCGGAAAACTACCGGTTACCTTTCCAAGGACTGTGGGACAAGTTCCGTATTATTACAATCACAAGAGTACCGGACGTCCGATGTCTGATCAAAAATATACCTCGAAATATATTGACGTTAAAAATACCCCGCTCTATCCGTTCGGTTACGGACTGAGTTATACCAACTTCGATTACAGTAAGCCTGAATTAAGTGACAGAAAAATTGCTTTTTCTGATACGCTGAAGGTGACGGTAGAAGTACAAAATACCGGGGATCGGGTCGGGGAGGAAGTCGTCCAGCTCTATATTCGTGATCTCTTTGCAAATATAACCAGACCGGTAAAAG
>CAYXVW010000208.1:0-4592 GCA_964468695.1 uncultured Balneolaceae bacterium
GCATCATTAAACCGGCGCTCAAAATCACCGTCTTTTACCAGGTTTGAAATAGTAACGCCAAGCCAGCGGGTATCCTGCTCCATCTCTACCCGTCCCTCCTCAAGCAAATAGTCACGGATAAACAAAATGGAATAACTACTGATAGACGTAATTCCAAAAATGAGCAGCAAAATAAATGTCCAAGCCAGTTTCGACCGGATTCTCATAGATAAACCTATTTATTCTCCTTCAAAGGGAGATCCGTATTATACCTTGACGATTTCACGATTCAATCCATAACCAATACCACGATAGGTTTTAATTACCTCCCCGGCATCTCCCATTTTAAGACGCAAATTTTTTACATGCACATCTACCGTTCGGTCGAACACAAAATGATCTTCTTCCGTAATATGCTCTAAAATTTCCTGGCGGGTATAAACACGTTTGGGATTTTTATAAAAGAGTTCAATCAGGGTATACTCTGTTGAAGTGAGCTCGATCTTTTCATTATCCACATAGAGCTCTTTGGCATCGGTATCCAGGTAGGTATCCCCATATTGCAGCCAGTTTGCCTTCTGTGGGTTCTGCCGCCGCAAAAGTGTCTCTACATGTGCTTTTACAAGGTTAAGACTTGCCGGCTTGGATATATAATCATCAGCTCCGAGCTCCAATCCTTTTATTTCATCTTCTTCTTCATCTTTTGCTGTAAGAAAGATAACCGGGATATCATTTAATACTGGATGCCTGCGGATATGACCACAAATTTCTTTGCCGTTTACATTCGGAACCATAATATCCAGAATAGCCAGATGTATTTCCCCGGCATGCTCTTCGATAAGCTCCAATGCCTTATTGCCCTCATGGGCTACCAACACCTTATAATCATTCATCTCAAGGAAATTAGCCAGCATTTCGGCCGATTCCTCTTCGTCTTCAACTAATAGTATGCTATGCTTTGGCTTCACAATAATAGTTTTTGCTTATTACGTATGAATATGATTGAGAGCAAAACAGAATTTCTTCCAAAATCGTTTTCCTGTTAAAATAGCAAACTTTAACGAGTATCTGAATAAACCAAAAATCAAACCTTGTCAAGCTGACCTCCTTTCCGCATTTTCAGTCTATAATCAACATTTACATAATAATTGCAACAATATGGCATTTAAAGATAAGGTCATTTGGATTACCGGGGCTTCTTCCGGTATTGGTGAAGCACTTACTTATGCCCTGCACAAACGCGGGGCGAAACTTATTCTTTCATCTCGTCGGGGAGAGGCTCTCAAAGAGGTAAAAGAAAATTGTTCCGGCGATGCCTCTGATATTCATATCCTTACCCTGGACTTGGCAAAAACGAACGAACTTTCTTCAAAAGCCCAAGAAGCCTTAAGTATCTATGGACATATCGACTACCTCTTTAATAACGGGGGCATCAGTCAGCGTTCCGAAGCCGTAGATACCAAGCTGGAGGTGACACAAAAAGTGATGGATATTAACTTCATGGGATCGGTTGCGCTCACTAAAGCCGTTCTTCCGTCAATGATTGAGCGAAAATCCGGACATATTGTTGTTACCAGCAGCGTCATGGGGAAGTTCGGGACCCGACTGCGGTCGAGTTATGCGGCATCGAAACATGCTCTGCACGGTTATTTTGATTGCTTACGCCAGGAAGTCTATGGGGACAATATTCAAATTTCACTGGTTTGTCCGGGCTTTATTAAAACGGATGTTACGAAAAATGCTCTGGAAGGAGACGGCAACAAACATAACAAAATGGGGGAGGGCCAAAAGAAAGGGATGTCACCCAATGACTTTGCAGAAAAACTACTGCCCAAAATTGTGAAAGGAAAAGACGAAATCTACATCGGAGGTAAGGAAATTGCAGGGATCTATTTAAAGCGCTGGGTTCCCGGCTTACTCAAAAAAATGCTCCATAATTCAGAAGTTACCTAGTATAAATCTCATTAATAAGCCATACGCTACTGCTATCTAATAGTCTATACTTAAATTTATTTAGAGGAGTTTATTCTTTCAGACAATTGCTTATCTTTGGAATCTGACTTATACAAATAAATTAAGGATATCTTCTCATCAATATCCCTTAACCCACAGATTATGGCGCAACTCATAACAACAGCTGATCAACTTGACTTCAGTATCGACGACATTCCCTCCATGCCCCTTCCCACGAAGGTACTCATGGTACGTCCCCTGCACTATGCTGTGGATTATGTTATCAATCCCCATATGGCCGACCAAGTTGGTAAAGTTGATACCATACAGGCGCATAACGAATGGGAACTCGTACGCAATCTTTTCGATCAGATCGGCATCGAAGTACGGATTATTGAAGACCAGGATGGACTCCCTGATATGGTTTTTTGCGCCAACCAGAGCCTGCCCTATATAGATTAAGAAGGCAATCGTCATGCAATCATGAGTATTATGCATGCCGATCAGCGAAAAAAGGAAGTTCCCTACATCGAGCAGTGGTATCGACAAAACGGCTATGAAGTACATTTCCTGGATGAAAATGAAATTGAGGATTTTGAAGGATGCGGCGATGCGATCTGGCATACGGGCAGACGTCTGCTTTGGGGTGGATACGGTTTCCGCTCCTCACCTAAAGCGTATGAAGCAGTATCTGATATCTTGGGGGTTCCGGTCATGACGCTTGAACTTGTGGATGAATCGTTCTACCATCTCGATACCTGCTTCTGTGTATTGGATGAACATACTGCTCTTGTCTATCCCGATGCATTCACAGAAGAGGGACTTACCCTCATCCATAATCTTTTTGATGAAGTTATAGAGGCATCCCAATATGAAGCAGAAGAGCTGTTTGCCTGTAATGCTTCTTGTCCCGACGGACGTAATGTAATCATCCAGCAAGGTTGCACCGATGTCAACAAAAAATTACGGGACTCCGGCTTTGCAGTTCATGAGGTCAGTACCTATGAATTTCTGAAAAGCGGGGGAAGTGTCTTCTGTATGAAGATGCTCTTATGGTGACAAGCCCATCCGGCCAGACAAAACGTTCACCACTAACAAATGGCTTGCACAAACAAGGAAAAAATTAGTAAAAAGCCGGGCTTCACATACACAAAATAAACGTGCTACGGCTATCAAATATATCTTCGTTACAAAAAAATTGTTGTAATAGAATCGTTATAGCCCAATTATTTATAATTCTCTAAACAAAAAGAAGAGATCTCAAAATATCGTTGATAATAGAATAAGCGATTTATATCTTTATACAGTTTTGCGCTGAAGTTAATTATCAGTGAACAAAAATATTAATACTATAGGAATTAGCACTTTAAGTTGACTTCCTTTTCTACTTCTTTAATGTGCAAAAAAGGTCGCTTCCTTTTTACAGAACAATGGAAGCCATCTATCGATTACCCTTCGTGGGTCGATAACCCCCTCCCGTTTTTCAAATCCGACACTTATTTAGTGTTCGGATTTTTTTTATACCTAAAATTTGAACCTATCAACAGATTTAGTCTCAATCACTATGTCACTCTATACCAGAGATAAAGCAATTATAGCCCTTTCAGACGGCACCGTTGAACACGGCTATGCTATCGGTAAAAAAGGAACAACCGGTGGTGAACTGTGCTTCAACACCAGTATGGTCGGATACCAGGAAATTTTTACCGATCCCAGCTATTACGGTCAACTCATGATGATGACCTACCCGCATATTGGAAACTACGGAACCATGAACCGGGATGACGAAGCCCGGAAAGTCATGATTGCCGGACTCATCGTACGTTCTTTTTCGTGGGAGCATAGTAATCCTCAGGCCGATGGCAATCTACAGGCTTATCTGGAACGCAATGAAGTAGTCGGTATCAGTGGGATTGACACCCGTAAGCTCGTACGGCATATCCGCTCCAAAGGGGTAATGAATGCCGTTATTTCATCTGCCGAACTCGACGAGGAAAAGCTGGTTGAAAAAGCCAAAAACTGGGAAGATATGGTAGGGCTTGAACTGGCAACGGAAGTTACCCGACAAGAACCTCAAACTGTACACAGCGACGGACCATTTAAAGTAGCGGCTTTTGATTACGGGATTAAGCAAAGCATTATCGATAATTTTGTAGATCGGGGATGTACGCTGCGTATCTTCCCCGCAAAAGGAAACTTTATAGAAGAACTTAAGGAATGGAACCCGGACGGATTTTTCTTCAGTAACGGCCCGGGCGATCCCGATGCAACGGCTGAATATGCCCTGGAGGCGGTCAACTATGCCAAACAAACAGGGAAACCAATTTTTGGCATCTGTTTAGGCCACCAGCTGATGGCCCTTTCAGAAGATATCTCTACTACCAAAATGTTTGTTGGCCACCGGGGCGCTAATCATCCGGTCAAAAACCTGAATACCGGGCTGGTTGAAATCACCACCCAAAACCACGGCTTTGCTGTGGATGAAGAGGCCCTGGATAAATCAAAAGTTGAGGTAACACACAAAAACCTTAATGACGGTACAATAGAGGGCCTTCGTTTTAAGAATTTTCCCGGAATTTCGGTGCAGTACCATCCCGAAGCCTCTCCCGGGCCGCACGATTCCCGTTATCTCTTCGATCAGTTCCTGGATATGATCAAAG
>CAYXVW010000209.1:0-4584 GCA_964468695.1 uncultured Balneolaceae bacterium
CAAAGGCAAAGCGTGCGGAATCTATTAATTTTTGTTCTGTTAGGTTCCTCAGGGGAGTCGGAGAACGCATTCCGTGTTCTTCGAGCCGACTCAGATAAAGATGAGCTCCCAGCCGGTCAGCAATTTTTGTGTGCACCGGATCGCCTTCCGGATGGGAAGCGCGGAATCCATGCAAATAGACGATAGCATATTCGGTCTGTTTGTGCTTCTTATCCTCCTGCCAAATAATACTAGCCTCAGTACCGGGCTTCAAATTGCAGTCTGACTCTTTCTCAGATAAAAAATCATCGAGCTGAGAAAGTTTTTCAGGAATTGCATCCAGCGATATGGTAGTCATGAGTGCACGGTCATAAATAAAAATCTAACCACAGTATTTATTTATTGAGCTGTTGATATCCAGGAATTGGCTCCATAGTTCTCTTTAATCTGAGCCTGGAGATTTCGGGCAGCTTCCTGTGTGGAAAGACGTCCCAGCCGAACGCGAAACCAGACATCACCGGTTTCCTCATTTCCATGCTGAACGACAAAGGCATTCTCAAATCCGCGATTCTGCCACTTTCCAATTTGCTCTTCCGCCTTACTGCGCGATCGCCACGCCTCTACCTGTACGGCAAAGTTCCCGTCTTCATCAAAGGCAACATCCATGCGCTCTTCCTCCTCTTCAGCTTCTTGGGCTTCTTCAGCGGCTTTAATGCTGTCAGCGCGAGCAATGCTATCTTGCCGCTGCTCTTCCAGGCGCTGCTGGCGGACTTCCTCCAGGGAATCCTGCCGGGCTTGTTCCGCTTTTCTCTGTTCTTCTTCACTTGGACCGCAGCCGACTACCCCTCCGGTTATAAAAATTACTGCCAGTAAAAGTATGGTATATCTTTTCATGATGGGAATTTATATAGTTGGAAAATGCGTATTCAGAAGTATTAGTTTGAACTTCAATTACATAAAGTAGTTCCAAATGAAACCTACAGTTTCAAGTTGCTATAATGATGGTTTCTATTTAGATTTGATCTAAATATTTCACGCCTTATAGCTTAAATTCCGGTATTTTAGACACAAAGATACATAGAAAATCACCGCCGTGGTATTTGTTGGCAGTAGCGGGGTTAATCGCCATTGGCGTATTGCTGCCGTTGATCTATCTGCTCATACGTGCATTTGGAGCATCTTCAGAGATGCTCACTAACGTTATTTTTAGGATACGTAATTTACGTTTGTTAGGCAACACGCTACTCCTGACCGGAAGCGTACTGTTGTTTGATACCCTTATTGCCTTACCGCTGGCCTATTTGTCCGTTCGATGCCGTATCAAAGCACGCCGGTTTATTACACTTTTGGGAGTGTTGCCGCTGGCAATGCCGGGATATATTATGGCCTACGCTCTGTTAGGGCTGGGAGGTTATAACGGGACCTTTAATACTTTGTTCGGGTGGAACTTCCCTCGAATAAGCGGATTCAGCGGCTCACTCATTGTGCTTACCATCTGTACGTTTCCCTATCTGTATCTGAATTTAAGAACGGCGCTCCTGGGATTGGACCAGTCGATAGAAGAGGCCTCGCGTTCACTGGGGCATGATGCCAGATCCACCTTTTTTAAAGTTATCTTACCACAATTAAAGCCGGCACTATTGGCCGGCGGACTGCTAGTTAGTCTCCATGTTATCGGTGATTTTGGTACGGTCTCGCTGATGCGTTTTGAAACCTTTAGTTATGCGCTCTACCTGCAGTATTTATCAGCTTATGATCGCATTTATGCTGCCTGGCTGGCCTTGATGCTTCTAGCCCTTACTACAGGAGCTCTGGTATTGGAATACCGGTTGTTGAAACAGGCTATTTTTCATCGGTTGGGACGGGGAGCCGCCAAGGCTAAATCATTTCTTGATCTTGGTCCGTGGACCATTCCGGCCTATTCTTTTATAGGGATACTTTTTCTGGTTGCCGTTGTTCTTCCGGTTTCTTCTATCAGCTACTGGATGAATCAGACGGTATTTGCGGCCGTTGCGGGTGATCTGTTTGAAGCTTTTCTCAATTCGGTAAAGGCTTCGGCTCCGGCAGCCGTGCTCAGTACGGCCCTGGCCCTGCCCCTGGCTTATATAGGAGTGCGGTACCGCACAAAACTGAGTAATCCGATAGAGCGTGTAGCGTATTTGGGATACGCCACGCCGCCGCTGGCCTTTGCTCTGGCGCTGGTTTTCTTTTCTCTCTATGTTTCGCCATGGCTGTATCAAACGCTTCTGCTGTTGGTTATTGCCTATTCGCTTCATTTTTTAGCAGAGGCTATCGGTCCGGTTCGCAGTGCATTATACCAGGCACCACCTCAGCTTGAGGAGGCCGCACAATCGTTAGGTTATTCTTCTATAAAATCATTTTTTAAAGTAACGCTTCCGCTTTTGCGGGGTGGAATTATTGCGGGTGCTTCCTTGGTTTTTTTATCTGCAATGAAAGAGCTCTCAATAACGTTCTTATTGTCTCCCATAGGGTTTGATACATTAGCTCTTAATGTGTGGTCGTATACCGGAGAGGCTATGTTTGCAGAAGCGGCTCCCTTTGCACTTACAATTTTATTATTTTCAGCTCTCTTTGTAGGGTTGTTATTCTCGAAAGAGGTAAAAAAGTCATGACAGATTTATTAACCGTTAAAAATTTAACGAAATCATTTGATGAAAGCGGTCCCGTAGTTGATGGACTGGATTTTACCGTACGCGAAGATGAGATTTTTGCCTTGCTGGGGCCCAGCGGATGCGGTAAAACAACTTGTTTGCGCCTCATTGCCGGCTTTGAACGCGCCGACCGGGGGTCGGTGGAAATTGCCGGAAAATTACTGGAATCTCCCGATCACCATATAGCCCCTCAAAATCGCGGTATCGGTTTTGTATTCCAGGATTATGCGCTATTCCCTCATCTTTCCGCACTCGAAAATGTAGCTTTTGGACTCACCGATATTCCCAAACATAAAAGAAAAGTATATGCCGAGGAAGTGCTCTGCCGTACCGGTATGGGAGATTATAAAGATCGCAGTCCCAATGAATTATCGGGGGGACAGCAGCAACGCGTTGCTTTGGCTCGGGCTATTGCTCCGAAACCCAAGTTTGTGCTGTTGGATGAACCTTTCTCCAATTTGGATGCCATGCTGCGCGATTCCATGCGCAAAGAGGTGCGGTCTATTTTAAAGAAGGCCGGAATGAGTGCGCTGCTGGTAACCCACGATCAAGAAGAGGCGCTTTCATTTGCTGATCGCATTGCGGTCATGAATGATGGGAAGATTGAGCAAATTGGTACGCCTGAGGAAGTCTATTATCAGCCGAAGACTAAATTCGTTGCCCAGTTTTTGGGTCGAACGAATCTATTTCATGCGGATGCAAACGGGGGATCGGAAATTAATACCGGTCTGGGAAGGATGCGGTTGAACTGTAATGCCTGCGGAAAAGTACTCTGTTCCATTCGCCCGGAACATTTGACCCTTGAAAAGGCTACCAATCAACATCCGGATGAGATTGGGAGGGTGGTAAGCAGAGAGTTTAAGGGACATGATATTACGTATCATGTAGAGCTTAATGACAGAAAATATTTGGTTCATACCGATAACCGTGTCATATTTGAACCAGATGATTCGGTAGTGATTAAACCATTGGAATCTGCCGTTATTTTAGAAGACGAAGATTAACCTAAAACCATTTCTTATGTCACTTTCGGGATTACTAATACTTTTACTCATTGCAGCGATATGTGGGGGAATAGGTCAGAGCATTGCGGGATACTCGATGGGAGGTTGCCTGGTATCTATAGTAGTGGGATTTATTGGGGCCTTTATCGGTAAATATATAGCTGCTGAATTTGGTTTTACCTATATATTCCCTGTCGAAATTGAGGGCGAAACCTTTCCGATTATATGGTCTATTATCGGGGCAGCAGTTTTCTCTATTGTTATCGGATTAGTGACCGGCGGCCGTAATCGCATGTAGCATGCGAATTATTCTCTGGGAGAAAAATCCTGGTTAAAAGGATTATTTGAAAAGCCCGGAGTAACTTGTACAAAGCCGTGGTTAGTCGCGCTGTGGCAGGTATTGCAGGCGTCAACCAATTCGATAGTCCTGGCACGAGCTTCTTCCCAGTTTCTGCTTGCCAGTGATTCTTCTACCGGTTCCACAACAGGATCGAAGAAAAGCCTCATAAAGCGGGCGATATCATATCCTTCATAACCCGGAATGTTTTCTTTAATGCCATCAGCAGACGCCCGTACTTCATGAAAGTAAAAGGTAGCCAGTTCGTGATTTTCAGCTTCCAGAGCCAATGCGTATTTGTGCAAGTATGTTTGAAGCTGCCCCATGGCATCTGCTAATTCAGGGACATCCTCCATTGCTTTTGCAGGTCCTTCATTTTCGGTTTGCTCTTCCTGTGTGTTTTCTGTCTGGGAATTGCATTGGATGACTAAAGCAGAAAGGCAAAACACACTTACAATAACTAAAATACGGCTTAAACCGGATTCAAAAGCTGGCATATTTATCGAGACTTAATTCGTTATTTAAAATGAGTCTAAGTATAGTAAAAAAACTTAACAATTTGGAATAGGTTAACGTTTTTTTGACTGATAAA
>CAYXVW010000210.1:0-4573 GCA_964468695.1 uncultured Balneolaceae bacterium
AAAGCCATGAGGGATACTCTTTGCGGTTCAGTAACTTATAAGCCTCTTTGTCATGTCCGTATTCACTGAGAATAGGATTCAAATGTGGCGTCCCTAAAAATCCGGTCGTAAGATGCCCTCGTTCGTTAAGGTCTTCGACTAAATGCCCTACTGCATCTTGCTCCAAACTATCGGGAAGGAGTCCAAATTTCAGAGCCAGTAAATAAGAGGTCTGAGTATTTGACATTACCCTGCCACTCGCTGTTATATACTCTCTTTGGAACGCTTTTTTAATCTGCTCCAGAAGATTGGCATATTCTTTAGCATCCTCACCGTTACCAAGAATTTCTGCAGTCCGATGAAGTAAATCTGTAGAACGGGCAAAATAGGCTGTTGAAATTAATTCTTTGTCGGTATAGGCGCCCGGATAGTCAGATGCATCGCTGTTAAAGGAGAGCCAGTCGCCAAAAGTAAAAGTATTATCCCATAAATAGGTAGTCTCATCACTGCGGGATTCGTTTCTCATAAACTCAACCCACTCCTTCATACTTTCATACTGGGTTTCCAGGATGCGTTCATCGCCATAGGCCTGATACATCGTCCAGGGTACAATCACTCCGGCATCAGCCCAACCGGCGGCACCAGCTGCGTCTTCTCCCAGCACGTTGGGCACCACATGGGGTATACTTCCATTACTTAATTGGTCGGCTTTTAAATCGCGCAGCCATTTGGTTAAAAATCCGGCGGCATCCATATTTAAACAGGCTGTTCCGGCGAAGACCTGAATATCGCCGGTCCATCCTAATCGCTCATCGCGTTGCGGGCAATCGGTGGGAACATCCAAAAAATTACCTTTTTGGCCCCAAACAATATTATGCTGTAATTGATTAATTAGTGGATTTGAACTTTCAAAATGTCCTGTAGGCTCCATATCCGAATGAATGACCACACCGGTTACATCATCGCTGGTGAGTTCACCCGGATATCCTTCTACTTTTACATATCGAAACCCCTGAAACGTAAATTGCGGCTCCCATACTTCTTCGCCTTCACCATTTAATATATAGGTATTAACTTGATCGGCAGCGCGCAGGTTTTCAGTATAAAAGTTTCCGTCTTTGTCCAGCACCTCTGCATGCTCCATAGTTACCTCGGTACCGGCTGCTCCCGACACCTTTAACCGTACCCAGCCAACCATATTTTGTCCCATATCCACAACCGTATCTCCTTCGGGAGTCGTCAGAATTTCAACCGGACGTAACTCCTGAATTTTACGAATCGGGGGACCCTCAGGTGCTACGAGTTGCTCTTTACTTTCAGAATCAGAAACTACACGAACAGTCTTCCAATCACTGTCATCATAACCGAGACTTGTCCATCCCTCCTTTTCAAGACGGGCATCATAAGCCTCACCATTATAGATATCCGACTTTAATATGGGACCCGTTGTGGCTTTCCAAGAATCATCAGTACCAAAAGTTTCTGTAGTACCATCTTCATAGGTAATCTTTACCTGGGCTAATAAGGCAAGAGTTTCTCCATAATAATTCCGCTGATTATTAAATCCGATATAACCACGATACCATCCATCCCCCAGCATAACTCCAATGGCATTATCGCCAGACTGTAAGTATTCAGTAACATCATATGTTTGATACTGCAGCCGGTTATTATAGCTTGTCCATCCCGGGGTGAAGACCTGATCGCCTACTTTTTCACCATTTATCTCCATCTCATACAATCCATAGGCCGTCACATATGCACGGGCTTTTTTAATTGCTTTAGAAGCTGAAAACTCTGTCCGCAACATAGGTGCAGGCTGTGGTTCAGAGGAATCCTGATTTAACCCCGGCTCAATCCAATCAGCCTGCCAATCATTGCTATTTAGCAATCCCATCTCCCAAAAGGAGGTATTACTCCATTCCGATACTTCGTTATTTTGATTCCATACCCGAACCCTCCAGTAATACCGCTGGCCTGATTCAAGATCCGGCCCTCCATATACATTGTGAATAGAGGACTCAGATTCAATCCGGCCAGTGTCCCAGATAATATTTTCACTGGAAAAGTCATCTTCTCCTTTTGCTACCTGGATTTGATAGGCAGCTTGCAAGGTGTTTCGTTCACCACTTTTAAGCTTCCAGGCTAATCGTGGATTGGCTTGATCTATCCCAATTGGATTTTCAAAATATTCTGTTTGTAAATTTGTAACTCTTAATTCTCCATCAACACCAGCAGCACAGATAGGTGATGAAATTCCAACTATAATTATGAGAATTAATATTAAATATTTTTTCATACACCAACCGTTTATGAATTATGTTTAAAAATTCAGATGAGATAAGTATCCCTGTCAGGTTCTAACTTGTATAATTTATACCGTTAATAAAATATATATGGTTCATCTTTTCCATATTTAAAATATTCTTGTCCCAAATCCCACCAATTTTACAAAAAACAATAAATAAAAAATGCCAGGGCTGCCCTCAGACACACAACAAGAGCAACACCTGGCATATAACCTATAACCAAGGGGATAGGGTTATAGTATCTTTATTTACAATTATCATCTTAACTCAATCCAACTGCTTCCTGCCCAATTTTATAGCCCCTTCTATTTATAAAGAGGAGGCCAGACAGTGATTCTACTGGTAAAAACATGAATAAATCTTATTCCCCTTTCCACACCGCATTCTCAAATATATCGATTTACCTTAGCTGTACCTGTTCCTGCATTTTATTAATAGCCGTTGACACATGGTTATATACACTCTGTCTGTTAATATTCATCACCTGTGAGATTTCCTTATTGGACAAGCCATCAAAATACTTGAGAGAGATGGCTTCCTTCTGGCGCTGACTAAGCGATTGCATTGCATTTTTCAATTGTTCCTTTCGCTCTTGGCCAGTTTCAAGATGGATCATCATCTTTTCTATGTTCCCAGCCTCTTGCAGCTGGTAGTCCTTATAGTCATGATTTCTTTGGGTCCGGTTCCTTTGTTTTTGAAGACGGCGAAAAAGGATTCTCCGTAAAGAAGCAAAGAGGTAAGAACGGACTGATTTGGCCTCATTTATATCCGTTCTTTTCTTCCATAGGATTAGGAAAAGTTCCTGTATGGCGTCCTCAACAAAACCTGATCTTGGAATTATCTTATAGCCATAATTGAAAAGCCAAGAGTAAGAAATGCAATATAGCTGGGATAATGCTTCGGTATTACCCTCTCGAATACCATACCAGAACTCTTCTAAATCGCTTCTGTTTTTGCTACTACTATACAGTGATCCTGTAACTTCTCCAATCATATCAAATCCCCATTTTCAGTAGATAAATCAAATTATAATGAACAATCTATCCCTAGCAATTTACTTGAGTTAAAGATTTCAAAAACACTTATTGAACATTTGTTCAAATATGAATATATGTTCTTTTCTTAATTTACAATTTTATTTTTTAATGTCAACTAAACTTTTTTTAACTACTATTTCCTGCTTTGAAATTTTTTTGTTTTCATACATTTAAGCGTTACAGGTTATCCTTCCTTTTTGTTGGATCAGTAGCTAAAAGCACGAAACAAAAATTCATTGAGCTTTAAATTTCTGTTTTGCTAGGCTTTACTTATTTTGCAAATAGTGGCAGCAGGCACTAAGAGACATTTAAGTATTATGTTATATCACGTTAGGCTAAATTTTATATATGCTAAGAGCTAACAAATCCATTGAGAATCGTCTTCTAAGCAAGGTGAGCTCAATGTACTATGAGCAGAAATATAACCAGCAGGAAATTGCTAACCGCTTACATCTATCACGGCCAAAAGTATCCCGTCTGCTAAAACAAGCTAGAGAGATTGGAATTGTACAAATATCCGTACTCTCACCTAACAATAGCTTTGTAGAGTTGGAAAACGCTTTAGAGGATACCTATCATCTAAAAGAAGCGTTAATTGTTGATTCCGAAGAGGAAATTTCCGACAAAATAATCAAAAAACAGATTGGATCTGCTGCCGCAGATTATTTACATCGAACCATATCGGAAGGAGAAACTATTGGTGTAACCTGGGGAACGACACTCCAGGCCATGGTTGATGCCATGCCTTCAAAACAAGTGGATAATACACATGTCGTACAAGCCCTTGGGGGCGTAGGTCCGCCGGAAGCAAAGGCACATGCAACTGATATTTCCAGGCGGCTTTCTCAGCTCTTAAAGAGCAAACTTACCCTCCTCCCGGCGCCGGGAATTGTAGATAGCAAAGAAGCCAAACAAGTGCTCCTTGCCGACCGGAAAGTTAAAGGGGCGCTTGATCTATTTTCAACCATTGACACACTTTATGTTGGTATTGGAGCACTCAAAACGAACCCGGTACTTGACCGAGATCACGAAGAGCTCCCACCGGAACTGTATGAAAAAATTACTCATTCCAATGCCGTAGGCGATATTGCCTTACGGTTCTTCGATAAAAACGGTAAGGAGATTAATTCGCCACTTAAAGATCTGGTTATCGGAATATCAATAGAAGAACTAAAAAAAATTGAAACGGTTGTAGGAATAGCAGGCGGATCCCAGAAAGTAGATGTAATCCACGGAGCTCTTAAAAAT
>CAYXVW010000211.1:0-4493 GCA_964468695.1 uncultured Balneolaceae bacterium
AGAGCCTTTCCGTTTCAATGTCGGCAATCTCGGAAAGCTCGGGAATAGTTTGATTAATCAGATCAGACCATTTGGTGGGATTCATTGTTGGACCGCTATCTTTTTGGCCTTCCATGGCAATGGTCCCCCCTGTTTGAATGAGCAGAATCTTTTTCATAAAAATATTTTTTAATCAGGTGCGGTTAATGTTACCAATTTTAAAACAAAGTATTGAGTTCAAATCTTTTTTTGTATTAATTACTTATATAATGAAACGCCGATGGATCGTAAGTCATAAAAATACCAGATCTATAGAGGTTGTTCAGTATTGACTGTTTGGTCCGGTATTTTTCTCATCTAAAAAATGGAGGTTAATTATGAGAGTTTATCCACCATCCAGAGTTAGAAATGTTGTATTGTTGGGCCATGCCGGATCGGGGAAAACCACCCTCTCCGAAACAATGCTGTATGAATCCGGGAGTAAAAGTCGCCGGGGCTCGGTAGAAGATAAGTCAACCACATCAGATTATCACGATATTGAGCATGAAAAAGGGAAGTCGGTTTTTGGGACGCTACTGAACCTGGACTGGAGGGGTAATAAAATAAATTTGATCGACACACCGGGGACTTCAGACTATATCGGTGAGGTTGTGGGAGCCCTTCGCGTAGCAGATACAGCTATTTTTTCGCTCAATGCAGAATATGGGATTGAGACGGGAACCGAATTACACTGGAAATATACAGAGTGGTATAACATCCCCTCATTGCTGATTGTCAACAAGCCAGACAGTAGCCATACAGATTTTCAGAGAACAGTGGATATGGCTAAAGAGCGGTTTGGACGTGGAGTGGTGGTTGTGCAGTATCCCTATAGCGAGGGCGAAGACTTCCATGCCATTATTGACGTGCTTAAGATGACGATGTATGAGTTTCCAGAGGAGGGAGGCAAGCCGGACAAGCTTCCCATCCCGGACTCCCACCAGGCCCAGGCTGAATTGTTGCATAATGAGCTGGTGGAGTCGGTGGCCGAAAATGACGAGACGCTGCTGGATGTTTATTTTGAACAGGGGAAACTTACGGAAAGTCAGATGCGTGAGGGATTACAACAAACATTACTCAACAGGGATATTTTTCCACTCTTTTGTTGTAGTGGCAAGCGGAACATGGGAACGGGACGAGTAATGGGATTCCTGGGAAATGTGGCACCAAATCCGATAGAAGCCAATCCGCCCAAGACACCAGATGGAGAAGAGATAAAGCTTGATCCTGAAGGCGATCCTCTGATGTTTATCTTCAAAAATAGATCGGAGTCGCATATGGGAGATATGCTATATTTTAAGGTGTATGGAGGTTCCGCGGAATCAGGATTGGATTTGATCAACCATACTATAGAAAGCACTGTTCGTCTGCCGAGTCTGTATTTAACGAATGGGAAGGAGCGTCAGGAAGTCAATAGCGTAAATACGGGTGATATAGGAGCTGCGGTCAAACTAAAGAATACGAATATCAATGATCTTTTGTATACCAAGGGAAACTCAGTGGATATTGATCCCATACATTTTCCTGAACCGATTATTCGTACGGCCATTAAGCTAAAGCAGGAGGGAGAGGAGGATAAGCTGGGGACGGCATTGCACCAACTTCAGCGAGAAGATCCTTCGTTGCAGGTAGAGCACAGCCAAGAGCTGAAACAGGTTATCATTCATGGGCAGGGAGAAGAACACTTAGCGGTTATTAAATATGCTCTTGAAAATCGATTTAATATTGACCTGGAATTTGTAAAGCCTCGAATTCCCTATCGGGAAACGATCACGAAAGAAGTCCGCACGCATTATAAACATAAAAAACAGTCCGGTGGAGCAGGACAGTTTGCAAAAATATCGATGCTGATGGAGCCCCTGAGCGATCATATGCCTGAACACAGTGATCTAAAAATTCGTGAGGTCGAAGAAATTGATCTCGATTGGGGTGGAAAGCTGGTTTTTAGAAATTGCATTGTTGGGGGCGTAATTGATAATCGGTTTATGCCCGCTATCTTGAAAGGAATTATGGAAAAAATGGAAAACGGCCCCTTGAGCAATTGTCGGGTGCGGGATATCCGTATTTCGGTATATGACGGTGCAATGCATTCGGTAGATTCCAATGATGCCGCTTTTCGTTCGGCGGCACTTATGGCTTTTCGGGAGGGATTCATGCGAGCTACTCCAAAATTATTAGAACCGATCTATGCGATTGAAGTGACCATACCGGCCGATTATATGGGGGATGTAATGAGTGATATCAGCACCCGACGGGGACAGATTACGGGGATGGATGCGGAAGGTTCTATTCAAAAGATAGAGGCACAGGTACCTTTGGAGGAGTTGGATCATTATGCCACACGCTTAAAATCCATTACCCAGGGGAGTGCCGGCTTTAGGAGAACGTTTTCCCATTATTCTGGGGTTCCCCGTGATATCCAGCAGAAAATTGTAGAACAGACAAGAAAACAGCAGGAAGCACACTAAACCAACTCCTGGCACTCTAAATTTTTGAAGCAAGTAGTAAGCAGTAACTGCTGAAGCTAATCAATCCGTTGTTGTTGCAGTCGAGTCTTCGTCAGTGGCTTCAGGTTCTACTTCGATATTCTCTTCAGCATCAATATTATCTTCATTATCCTCCGGAAGTCTCGGACTGTCGGGTTGGGTTTGCCTGAGATGCTCGAGGTATCGCTCAGGAAGCTCGAAGAAAAGGTCTTCAGGGATAGTTGGGAAACGGCTTTCCATTGGTTCGGCGGGTTTCTGGGGACGAAGGTCGGGATTCCAAACAAATCCTTCGAGTTTACGTTGGGCCGTTTCTTCATTTTCGGGAAAGAAGGAGCCATTATTAGAACCGTTTGCAATCATACGGACAAGTTCACCGTCTTCGAATAGTATGCGAATAGTAGGGGCAGATAACTCAATGGCTCCATCAGATTCATTCTGTTGATTCTTTGTAAACCGCAGGAGCTTGGCATTGTTAAAAACAAAAATCTCGCTGAGGTTACCTTCGGTAAAACCGGCGGTAAGGGTATCACCGGTTATTTGGTTGAGACGATCTATAGTGGTGTCTTGCTGAACGGAGAAGGGTTGAGGATATGACTGGAGGCTATCAATATCACCATCCTTGAGAATGGCTTTAATATAAGGTCCCGTTAGCTGAACATTATCATGCCAGGCTTTGGCGTTGGACCATAACTCGAAGGTTTGAGTGCTGTCTGAATATTGGGTGGTATCAGAAAGGGACGCAAAATTCGGTGACCAGACCCGTACATCTTCGTAGGCGTGGGTAACAACGGTAGTATCTGTTGGATGACGATGTTCCTGGGAAATGATAGTTTGAGCCCAAATATGGGTGGTATCGGCAGGCTGGGTGGTGTCGCTGGTATCGGCCTCAAAGTTTATGAGCCAGGCGTCATTTCCCTCCAGAAGCCGTCGTCCGGTAGAGTCTGCCTCGAGATATGCTCCCTGAAGCATTGTATTGTTTTCCTGGTCGTCGCCAAATATTTGTCCGTGAATCTCATAATAATCCTTGCTTCTATTGCTGAAGAGAGAGTCTCCTTCCAGGTATTGGAGTGAATCGGTTAGTTGAACCTGACCGTGAAACCGAACGCTGTCGGCCGAACGATAATAATAGCCCGAATCGGCCCGGAGGACGCCACGCTGGTCCTCAAGGCGAATTTCATCAATAAAATGAGCTACTTTTGTAGAAAAACGATAATCCACACTGTTGCCAAAGATTGTTGTGCTGTCGGTATCAAGGATAACGCGACCCCGAAGCTCACTAAAATCGACATCCGTGAAATAAGTAAGGGAGTCCGCCCATATTTTTTCTTCTCCCGTATCTATTTCAATATTCCCGTAGGCGCGGATTTCATCCTGGTTCACAAACTGGTAAGCACTGTCGCAATACATTTCAAAGTCTTGATGTTTGATATGAACATTTCCCAGGATACGTCGTACTTCTTCCCCTTCAAAGCTGCCTCCTACAATACGGGAAGCATCGAGAATATCTACCTTTTTTTGCTGCTGGGCATGGCTAATTAAGGGAGCCCCAAGTATTATGAGGGTTATTAACAAACCTATTGACCTACAAGGACTTGGAAGCTTTAAAGAAATAGAAGGCAATTTTTCCATATCAATCAACCGTTACCTGTCCTTTAGGCTCCCTGATGGTATAATTAGTTAAGTCTGTTGTTCCTTCAAAGCCGGTACCTGCTATACTGTCGGAAGGGGTGGTAATAATAACAAATTTGGGGGTGTTAATGAGGTCATCACTTTGGATCCATTTCAGATATTCGGAGGTAAGTTTCCGGTTGTCGGCTGTATTCACTCGTACGTCACCAAAAAGTTCAAAAATGGCATTATCGGCATCATAGACGGCGCGTTCCGAGTAAGCACGGGTGGTAATGGTACCGGTTGAATCATATAGATGAATAGTAATGGGACCTTTGACGCGGGTTGAACTGCTGTCTTCAGTGGTGTAGGTAGCGGCAT
>CAYXVW010000212.1:0-4463 GCA_964468695.1 uncultured Balneolaceae bacterium
CGGCGTTCACTGAGGCCATAGCCATATAAGGGAGCGGTATCAAAATAGCGAACTCCGGTATCCCAGGCGGCCTCGAGGGTCTCGTTAATTTGTTGATCACTATTCACGTGAAAGCCGTTCCCCGCAGCAACGCCTCCTAAGCTAATAGGCTGGTTGATGCGAAAGCCGGGTTTCGATGTATCTTTTGTGGTTGGAGATGAACTTCCTGTCGTAGAATCAGGGGCCATTAAAAAAGAATTTTCAAGAGTTGGATATTTCATGATTGTAATACCTTGGGTTCTTAAGGCTGCAATTAAAGCTTTTTACTTACCAGACTTTGATCACTTCGCCGGAGATAGATCCGAGCACGCTTTTGCGGAAAGCCCTTGCCACCCGGTCCATTTCCACAGGTCGGTGCCCCGGGAAGGCATCGAATAGCTCGGGAGAGTCTTCTACCACGCCCGGACTTACTGCATTAATACGCACATCGTTTTCCAGCTCCCGGGCCGCAGCAATCACAAAGCTATTAATCGCTCCGTTGGTCGCGGCAAGATTCGCCGAGGCATAGACCGGATCATCCGAAAGGATACCCGATATCAGCGTAAACGATCCATTGGGATTGATATAATGCTGTCCGGTTAAAACGAGATTCGCCTGTCCTGCGAGTTTGCTGTTCAGGCCAACCTGGAAATCGTCGCTGTCCATTTCCTTCAGGGGACCGAAATGTCCGCCGCCAGCCACACTAACCAAAGCATCAAACGATCCAACCTCCTCGAATAGCTCTTTAATCGATTCCGGCTTTGTAATATCAGCCTGTATATCACCGCTTTGGGTTCCCACTTTAATGATGTCGTGTTCACCTTCAAGGTCAGCCGTTACTTTTTGTCCGATGGTGCCCGTAGCACCCACAATAATAATTTTCATGGAAAGAGAATCTGTGAGTTTAATTTCTGTTCTTACTTTATATAACTATATCCTTGCCTATAGAATTTACTAATCGGACATATTTATTGTAATATGCTTTCGCTGTTATTGATGGACAAAAAGCTGGGGCTATGCGTAGTATTGGGCATCCTGCTTACTTTCAAACATAACAGTATTGCTTTCCCCATAAACCAATAACTGATAACCAGTAACTATTTCCCGATACAAAACCGCGAGAATATGGAGTCCAGGATATCTTCGGTCGTAATTTCCCCGGTGATTGTCCCCAGGTCTTTGAGGGCGGCCCGTAAATCAATGGCGAGGAAATCTCCGGTCATTCCCTGCTCCAGAGCCTGAATAGCACTTCGGACATTTTCCTGGGCTTTTTGCAGGGCATCGCGGTGGCGGCTGGAGGTAACCAGCAGGCTCGAAGAGTCGTATTCCTTGTTTTCAAGGGCGCGCTGCTTCATCAGTTTCTTGAGCTCCTCAATCTTTTCGCCTTCCAGGGCCGATATCTTCAGATCGTAATCCATGCGCTCGTCCTCTACCTCCAGGGCAATATCGTTTTTGGTACCGATGAGCACGAAAGGCGTTTCGCCGGCCGCTTTCTGGAAGCGGGCAATATCTTCGCGCTCTTCGGGAGTTAGTTCACGCGACAAATCCTTGAGATAGACCGCCAGATCGGCTTCATCAAATGCTTTTTGGGATCGTTTGACGCCCTCCGCCTCTACAATATCTTCGGTTTCCCGCAGTCCTGCCGTATCCGTAAGGATAAAACGGAGCCCGTCATAACTCCAGTCCACGTCGATCGTATCCCGGGTGGTGCCGGCAATTTCCGTAACAATAGCGCGATCTTTGCCTACCAGCGTGTTCAGCAATGTGGATTTGCCCGCATTGGGCAGGCCAATGAAAACTGTTTTCACCCCGTGCTTGACCAGGCGGCCCGTTTCATAGGTGGCCAATAAATTATCAATTTCTTCATCAAGCTCGACGAGCAGCTCTTTGAGCTCTTCTTTATTGGCAAACTCTACATCTTCCTCTGCAAAATCGAGCTCCAGCTCTACCATGGCCGTGGCATCAATAATTTGTTGTCGAAATTGTTTGATGTGTTCCCCGAGCCGTCCTTCCAGTTGCTGATGAGCAGAATCAAGGGCTTTTTTACTTTTGGCGTGGATAAGATCGGCTACCGCCTCGGCCTGACTCAATTCCATCTTCCCGTTCAGGAATGCGCGCTGCGTGAACTCTCCCGGTTCAGCCGAACGTATGCCCAGATCCAGCATCGCTTCCAGTACCGCTTGCGTCACCAGTACTCCGCCGTGGCACGATATCTCTACCGTTTCTTCCCCGGTATATGATTTGGGAGCGTGGAACAGGGTTGCCAGTACTTCATCCACAACTTCACCTTCGCCATCCAGAATTTTTCCAAAGTGAACGGTATGGGAATCCTCGGCAGTGAGATCTGTTCCGTTAAAAGCCTCATTAACCCGGGCAATCGCATTTTTGCCTGAAACACGGATAACGGCAATACCGCCTTCCCCCACAGGCGTGGCAATGGCGGTAATGGGTTCTTTTTGGGTAATTTCATTTTGAGTCATAGTAATAAAGATAAAGGCTTTTGGGAGAACATTCATTCCGGATAATGTCTCCGGAGAATAATATTCAATGTAGGACGGGTTGATAACCCGTCCAGCCGGATTACCAATTCGGCCTACCTAAGTGTTTGGAATCTTTAATAACAGTTGATTACGTTCAATTTTATCATTATTTCATATCCGAAATGGTTGATCTACTTGTGGAATAGCCCCAGGGGAATAAGGTTACACGGGGCAAGCGCTCAATTCCACAGGGCTAGTCCTCTCCCTAATGAATCAGGGAGAGGGACGCTTTTATACGCTATGCACCCTATTAAGGCGTCTTTTCCCCTGCTCGTAGGAGAAAATCAAAAAGGGGTCATCTAACTAAAAGGGTATAAAAACTGATATGTCTTTTTATACAATTATTACATGGTAACTGCGTAGCGGGTTAACAAGAAAAATTATTTAACTACTGGGATATAATGGAAAAACAGGTATTACATATTGATTGTCCGGATGAAAAGGGACTGGTTTATAAAATAACAGAGGTGTTATACAGGCATGGACTGAATATTATAAGTAACCAGGAATTTGTGGATACCACTACCGGTCATTTTGTAATGCGGACGGCTTTTGAAGGGGAGGGAACCCCCAATGGTGTTTTAGAAGACCTTCGAACATCCCTTCCCGATGCGGCGGATATCCGCCAGGCAGAAATCGGTAATCGGTCGGTTGTTATTATGGCAACAAAGGAACCGCACTGCCTGGGCGATTTGCTTTTGCGGTATAGCAATGGAGAGATTCCCGCTGACGTAAAGGCGGTTATAAGTAATCACGATAATCTGAGATCGCTGTCAGAGGCTTTCGATGTTCCATTTCATGCTATCAGCCACGAAAATATAGACCGGAAAGCTCATGAGAAAAAGGTGGTGGAGGTGCTGGAGCAGTATCAGCCCGATTATATTGTTCTGGCAAAGTATATGCGGATTTTCTCTTCTGACTTTGTAGACAGGTACAAGAATAAAATAATCAATATTCATCATTCCTTTCTTCCGGCCTTTATCGGGGCAAACCCTTACAGGCAGGCCTTTGAGCGGGGCGTGAAAATTATTGGCGCCACGGCCCATTTTGTTACGGATGATCTGGATGAGGGACCCATTATTGCCCAGGATGTGATGTCGGTCAATCATTCCTATACGGCTGATGAGATGGCGAGCGCCGGGAGAGATGTAGAAAAAACGGTACTCGCCAAAGCGGTAAAACTGGTGCTCGAAGAGCGGATATTTATCCATAATGGCCGGACCATAGTGTTTGAATAATATAATAGGATAGTAGGGGATTCGCTTTTACGGCCAGCCGCTCCCCGGAAGAAGGTTATAGGTGGATTTGTTAAGGGTTACAGGTTGAAGGTTTCTCGGGATATGAACCAGGATCAGATGGGGATATTCTCTTTTCTAAGTGTTAGCTAAAGGAATCCTTCAGGATTTCTCAAAAAAAATGTAAGGATTGGGCTGTTAAACACTCTTACTATTATGGTGATGCGGTATGGTTTCCAGGTTTAAAAATAGTAGGAGGACTTCGGATACCACTTCAGCAACCATCATAGAGGATATTAACCCATAACGAAACATACCTGAGAATATGCTGCGCTACAGACTTTACGATAATCATTTTACAGCAAATAACCGCAACGACTGCCTGGCCCGCCCGGTGGATGTATCCGTTAAAACCCGTGAGAACCTGGTCAAGTCCATTGCCGGTCCCGGCTCTATTCTTAAACCCACTGTAATAAATGCCGTTATTGATAGTTATTGGTCGGCTATCATGGAATAGATCCGGCGCGGCGAAGGATACAGAGACAACTATATCTATACTCGTTACGCTATCCGCGGTGTTTTTTATGGCGATGAGGATCAATTTGATCCGGAACGCCACCAGGTGGTGTTCAGTGTGGTGCCTAGAAACAGTATTACCAGGGGCGCCGAT
>CAYXVW010000213.1:0-4443 GCA_964468695.1 uncultured Balneolaceae bacterium
TAGTGGAGCTTAAGCATCCAGTAAGAGAAGGTACTTTCGCTATTAAGATCCCGGAGGATTTCACCGGTCACCGGATGCAGGTACAAGTATCGCCGGGCATCGGGCCGACGTATTTCGGCTTCAATTGCTCGGTCAGCTTTTTCGGGAATAACGGTCAATCGTACATCCCAGTTGGGATGCTCCTGAATAATTGAAGAATAGGCGTTGTCGAGAGAAACGGGTTGATCAGAATCCGGCTGGTAGATAACATCGCGCTGGATGAAGTGTTCGATTTCATCGTCAAAAACCAGTATAGAACCGGTTAAACCCATGATAAGAATAAAGATGCCGGCTATTAGGCCGAGCCACTTATGGATAGAAAGAAGGAATCGTTTATTCATATAATAAAACTGCCGAACCTAAAAAGGTTCGGCAGTTTACCGCAAGTTTTTTTAAAGATTTACCGTCAGGGTAGCATTCAGCCTGGCACCCGGACCTTTCGCATAGCCTGTGCCAAAAGCAGCACCGGCCCATTGAGAAATAGCGGGATAATAATCCGCATTCAGCAGATTGTCAACGGCCAGACTGAAGGATCCGAATGGGAGTTCATAGCTTGACGTCAGATCAAATACCGTGTAAGCATTTACATTGTTTTTGTAAGCAGCGAAGCTCCCGTTCTCAAGTCGTTCAAATCGATTACGTTCGGCTGAATGAATCATACTGACCCGGGCACTCAGTTTTGCAGTAAATTGATATTCCGTATAAGCGGTAAATTTGGGTGGTGAAATACGACTGTTAGTAAGAAACTCATCAACCGGATCGGTATAACTACCATTATCATTATTATCGGTACGTCCTTCCGTGAAGGTATAGGAAGCGCCGATGCCCAGCTTGTTAGTGGGACGTGCATGAGCGCTAACTTCGACACCGTATACGATTTCCGGAGATCGTACGATACCCAGGTTTCCGTTTTCATCTTCTTGATAGGAGGCGCCGAGATCGGAGCTGCTCACAAAGCCGGCAATAGAGCCCCGGAAGATATCAAATGAACTATTTACGCCGAGCTCGTAGTTCTGTATGATTACTGGTTCCGGATCAATTCTTTGAACCGTCGTTGACTCCGTCGCACTTCGCAGGGTGCGCCCAAGGTCGGCCACAGAAAATCCCTGAGAAACACTCACAAACGGGTTAAACGTGCTGAATTTTTTAAAGCTGAGCCCAAGGTTATAGGTTAGTGCACTGTAGTCAAGCGAACCGCCCTCTATATCTACGCCACCGCTATAGCTGCCATCCGGATTTACCATTTCAGCAGTCGTGTAATCAGGGACGTCTATATTCAATGCCTCGAACCGCATGCCACCCTTGAATACCCAGTGGTCATAGAATGTTGTCTTAAGCTGTGCGTAGGGAGCATAGCTGGCCATGGTCATTTCAGGGGTCACAGTTCGCCCGTCGAGCAGGGCTTGCTGGGTCTTATCGCTGAGCAGGTCAATACCATAGACAACAGAACCCTGAACCTGATCGGAAAGAGTGAAAGGGGATTTGAAGTTAAAGCGAACTCCATATTTTTCCGACTGCAGATAGCTTTGTCCTCCATCCCGGTATCCATTATAATAACCGAACAGGGTTTCATAGTCCTGCATGTAAGCGGTGGCATCCAGTGAGGTGCCGCCCAAAATATCCAGCCAGCGGTAATTCAGTCGGGCATTATGATTCCCGCGGGTACCCTGTGGTTCTCCACGTACTTCGCCCTTCTCTGCAGTCGCTTTCTGTTCGGGATAAGTGCCAGCAACGGTCACATAATCCGTTTCCTGATCGTTAGAATAAAAGTTGTACATGGCTTCTATATGATGTTTAGGTGCAATGTCGTAACCGATCTGACCATGCAGATTATAGACCGAAGCTTCTGATAATCCTCCTTGTCCCTGCGGGTTAGTGGGGATGATATCGCCCTGGGCATCTTTAAATAATCCTTTTTGTTCGAATGAACCACTCAGATTGTAGCTTATACCGTTACTATGTCCGCTGAATTTTTGAGAGAACCGGTAGCCAAGACTGTTATCGGGAGAAGCCAATGATACATTGGATCCGATTTTAGAGGTCGAGCTGAATCCCTCTGCCTGTGGAAGTTCAGTGATATAGTTAATAAGTCCTCCGGTAGCGCCATTTCCATAAATGGCCGTCGCTCCCTTAATGACTTCAATACGGTTAATCGCCCCGGCATCGATCGTTTGCAGATCGCGACTTACAGCACGCAATGGAGTTGATTGCGGGATCCCGTCGATAAGCACAAGGTAATCACGGCCTCGGAGATTTTGTCCCCAGTTGCTGGACGATTCCGTGCTTTGTGAGAAGCCCGGGACCTCCCTAGCTAACATGTCATTGAGATCAGAATTGATCGTCATTCCTTTGTCAAGTTGGCGGGCGTTGATTACGCTTATGGAAGCTGGAACTTCATCAATCGTTTCAGCACTACGGATTGCAGAAACGATAACCTCATTCATACCTAGTATATCCTTTTCAAGCTCAATAGTAATATTTCTGGTGGCTCCTTCCTGAATGGTTATTTTCCGCTCTACTTTTTGATAACCGATCCCCGATACCTGGATGATGTGCGTCCCAGCAGGGATACGCTCAATCAAAAAATTTCCGTCAGTATCGGTTGCTGCGCCCAGGGTAGTGCCTTCAATACCAATATTAATACCAGGCAATGTCGTCCCACTTTCGGATTCCGTAACGGTACCCTCAAGTTGTCCGTATTGTGCAAAGGTGGCTGTTGTTATACTTAAAAAGATACCAACAGTAAAAAGTAATCTTTTTGTAATACTTGTGATGAGGTTCATAGTTCGATGAAAATTTAAGAATCTAAGTTTATTAGAGTTTGTAATTCAGTATAGATTTTGGATTTCTTATCTATTTAAACCAATTATAAATAGTGGGCAATACTATGTAGAATTATTCTAAATAGCAATGTTAAAAGCGAAGTTTTTCGCGTTGTTTTATTAGCTGGTAGCATTCGTTTATAGGACATGCATTTTGCTTATGTCATATACACTAAGTAAGGGTCACACTTTTTCTAATTTTTTGCTTTTCCTTTGGTTGTTTATGTTTTGATCTTTTCCTCTGGACTTGTTCCTTTTCTTACGCCCCCATTTTCTTCGCTCACGATCGAACCAAATGATAAAACCCGTCACCGGCAAACTGGCGCAAATCAGACTGGCAAGGAAGGTGATAATTTTTCCTGGCAATCCGGCAATAGCCCCGACATGAATGTCGTAATTCATGCCAATTAGTTTTTCCCCGGCATTAAGGTCTTCGTAATTTTTACGATCCAGCAGTTCTCCACTATATTGATCAAATACCAAGGCATCCCGGTGATAGTAAACCTCTTTACCCCGGTACCCTCCGATACGAATAACTCCCTCTTTGTCATCTTTGGACACCGGCATAACCGAAATGCGATCTGCTTCCGGTATCTGTTTCCAGGCATACGTAAAGGCAATATCCATCGGTCGGTCTGCAGTGTGGTCAGTCGTGGTATCGGAGGTGCTGACCATCGGTTCAGGGGATGTAGTACTTTGTGTCGCCGCAACGTAGACTGCGGATTGGAACCAACTGAATGACCAAACCATACCGGTTAAGGATATCACTAAGGCTACCAAAAGGGCATAAAAACCGAAAACATTATGGAGATCGTAATTGATACGCCGCCAGGTAGAACGCCACTTGACTTTAAAGCTGCGCTGTAGATACCGGGAGGTCCACCGTTTGGGCCACCAGAGTACCAGGCCGGTAATTAATAGGGTTACAAAGATGAATGTACTCCATCCCACAATCGGCTGCCCGTAGGGTGTACTAAGCAAAAGACTCCAGTGAATATATTTCACGAGATTGAAAAACTCGTATTTATTATTTAAATGGCCGGTTACCTCACCGGTATAAGGGTTGAGGTATACCGATCGATATTCATCCAATGCACCAAAATAGGTATAGGCATCGGGATTGCCCGGCTTATAGGCCAGAAAACTCCACGCTTTTCCAGGATCTCGGTGAGTAGTAATGCTGTATATCGCGGATCCGTCCAGCGCCTGCTGTGCTTTTTCTTGCAGGATACTCAACGGGATTGTTTCAGTAGAAGAAGGCGGATCTACATAGTACATATCGGCAAACCGCCAGTTGTTAATTTCTTTCTGGAAAACGAAAATGCAGCCGGTAATGCTTACAATAAGCACCACCAGTCCGGTGATGAGACCGAGCCAGCGATGCAAAAACAATATGACTTTTTTAAAACTCATGGACGCGGCAATTACAAAAAATTAGCTTAATTATTTACCTGAGGAGGAATATTAAACGTGGCCGTATGCCGGATGGCTTCGTAATCATCTCCCTCAAAGGTGCCGGGATGATCTTCAGTGTACACCGTTTCAATCACATATTGTCCGTCCCAGGGCAGGGATAAGCTTA
>CAYXVW010000214.1:0-4410 GCA_964468695.1 uncultured Balneolaceae bacterium
AGAAGTATTGTGATTGAAGGCTCCCAGAATAGTACTGTCATTAAGCACAGGGAATTTGTTAGGGAAGGTGAAGGTTCGCTCACTGGAATGATCCCATTGGCTGGGATCTAAATTTGCTTCATGTACTAAACTGTAGGTTATTGTAGAAAAAACTTGAATTCTTAATAATGTACCATCCAGAGTAAAGATCTGTTCACCAGCTACGTCTATATCAAAAAGAGCCTGAAATTCTCCGGGACCTCTTCCTGTTCTTCCTATTTTATTAATGAAGGTCCCTTCTGAATCAAACACGTAGATCCCTTCGTTCCCATTAGAGCCTTCCACAATATAAACAGTACCCGAATTATCTACATCAACCGCAGTTAATTGACCGAAAGAAACTTCTTCGGAACTTTCAAAAGTGGTAGTTTCTGCCAATGTGATATTTGATGCAGGATTGGCATTTCTTTCATGAATTGTAACATTACCCAGTTCTTTTACTTTATCTGGTAATTCCTCTCTCTGAGAAATTGAGCAAGCAGATATAAGCAAAATGGATATAACCAAACGAAAGGTAATTGAACAGAGATAATTCATTTTTTCAACTCAAAAAAATTAATTGGGTATAACTTATAATTATGTCAACAAGCCAACGGCATAGTACTATTTTTATGCAAGGAGGTAGTTTGCTAAATATTCCCCTCAATCACAAAAAGCGTAATAGCCGGGGATGTTATACCGCATGGCAGCTCTTTTTTGTCGTATAACAAGTTAAGATTGTGGTTGGCTCCGCACGGCCGCGGGCCGGTACAGCTCTTTAAGCGCCAGTTCAATCTTTAGGTAACATATTTTTTTCGGGTATTTTAATAACCCCGACCCAGAGATTCATCGCTTCCGCTTCGGTGAGTTGGCCCTGAATATATTTGGTGATGCCTTGTATAAAGTCTGTCTGCTCGTCCATTTGCCCTGTTTTTAGTATATATTTGTATAGTAAGTACCATTCACCGGCTAATCCTTACAAAGTTTTTTTAAATTTTTTGTAAGGATTGGCTTCCCAAAGGTACTTACTTAAGGTACTCTGTGAAAAGGGAGGGACCCTATCGTCTACAGGCAAGAGAGTCCGCTACCCTCTTCGCAGCTGTAAAAAACATCATCATCAGATGATTAAACGTAAACTAAACCTGAGAGAAAATGTTAAACTATAGTCTAGTTGATAATCACTTCACCGCCGATGATCCCGCCGACCGCCTTGCGCGTCCGGTAGATGTTCGGATGAACACCCGCGATAACCTGATCCAGGATATTACGGGTCCGGGATCTATCCTTAAACCTACCGAAAGCAATGCCGTTATCGACAACTATTGGCAAACCATTACGGACTACATCCGTGCAGGCGAAGCCTACAGCGACGATTACATCAGCATACGATTCGGTATCAGCGGGGTCTTCCAGGACGATGACGACCGGTTCGATCCGAACCGTCACTCGCTCATTATCAGCGTGTTGCCCAAGACTTCCGTGACCGGAGTTGCCGAAGAAGTGCCGCTGCGTAAGGTAGATAGCCGCAGCATTAGGCCGGAGATCGACAGCGTGTACGACTGGGGCAGCAGAACCAGCAATGAGATCCTCACGCCCGGTGATGTGCTAGAGATAGAGGGCAACCACCTGAAGATCCACGACAATGTCGAAGGAGCGGAAGGGGTGTTCTTTGTCAACCAGGGAGACGACTCGGAGTTTGCGACCGAAGAGGTCCGCACGAACGAGCCGAAGACGCTTTACCTGCGTATTCCCGATACGCTAACCGCCGGTACCTACCGGATAGAGGTGCGCAACAGCCGCTATAACAGCGAAACATTGCGTACAGGCCTGTTTACACCTGAATTGACGGTTGAGTAATTAGCTGTCATTTTGACGTATAGCGTTGCGAGCAGACCATTTCACTATAGTGAGATAGCCTACTTCACTACCCTGAAGTACCCTGCTTCAGGAAGGTGAAGTGGTCTGCTTTACTATAATAGACTTAAAAGCCCATTATTTAGCGCCAGGGTGGCAGAAGCAGGAGAGGGGGCTCGAAAAGCATTTGAAGGTAATCCTGTTTATTTCATCGACGGTTAATTAAGATGATATATGTGGATGAGGTAATGCGTAGCTCCGCCCTAAATCTCAGGTTTATATCATATAAAGGAGATAAAGCCTGGTTATCTAAATTTGTTAACCCAGTCGTGCAGTGCTTCCAGGTACTTACTCAAATACTTGCGTGTAGCTTCATCCGTTAAATTTCCCTCATCATCAAACTTTTCATGCGCACGGTAAACCAAAATTTCTGGCTGTGGCATACAATACGAGTTAGTGAATTCAAAAGCCTGGCGAAGCTGACTCTGTCCCCGTGCCGATCCCGTCATGCCGGGCGAAGCCCCGAGAATGCCCACCGGCTTTTCGTTTAATGGGGCCTTTTTGGGCGGTCGTGAAGCCCAGTCAATGGCATTTTTAGTCACTGCAGGTACTCCATGGTTATATTCCGGGGTGGCAATCAGTAGGCCAGCCGAATTACTAATGGCTTCCTTGAATTCGCTTACCCGCTCGGGATCGCCCTGGGCTTCCACATCCGCATTGTAGAGGGGAATGCCTTCAAGGTCAAAGATCTGAATATGTAAGCCGTCGGGTGCAAGCTCTTTTGCCGCCCGTAATACCGCCTTGTTATATGAACCCTTGCGGAGGCTGCCTGCAAATGCTAATATATCGATGGTGGATTGGTCAGATGTTGCCATAATGATATAAAGTTATTTATGTATGAATGATTATCGTTATTGGTGCAGGATGTCCGTCATCATACCACGGATGGTTTTGATTTCATCCTGGTTGATCGTATGTCCCATGCCTTTGTAAATCTGTTTGTCGACGTTGGCATTCAGCTTTTTATAGACCCGTTCGGTTTCATCCACCCGTTCTTTTGGAATATGCGGATCGCTATCGCTGCATCCCAGGAATACCGGCGTTTGATCCAGCGATCCACTGTAGTTAGACTCTTTAATATCGGGACCGATTAGTCCGCCACTGAGTGCCACAATGCCGCCTAACTTCTGCGGATGACGGGCAATAAATTCGGTTGCCAGACATGCCCCCTGGGAAAAGCCAAGCAGCATAATTTTTTCCCGGGGTAAGCCGGTCTTTGTGATAGATTCCAGCAGATCGTGCAGTACCTGCATGCCGCTGGAAATGCCCGGCTGATTCTTTTCCTTCGGAGCCAAAAAGGAGTAGGGATACCACGTGTGGTTGTGTGCCTGCGGTGCTGCGTAATAAAAGTCGGGCTGAGCGAATTCCTCGGCAAGCGGAAACATACTTTTGGCGGTTGCACCCCGGCCATGCACCATAATCATAGCTGCTTGCGCACGGGACAATGAGGGGCCGTGTTCAGCAATGTTTAATCCTTGATGCGGACCTTCAAATGGATGATCGGGATCGACTCGAAATAGCGCCATGGTAAAGTTTTTATACGGTTATTGGTTAAACATTTATATCAGGCAGTCGCTTTTCGATCATCTCCCGGCGGGACTCAAGCCAGGGAGGAAGAATTAATTTTTGGCCAAGCTTGTCAGGATCTTCATCTACATCATAGCCGGGTCCATCTGTGGCAATTTCAAATAATACTCCACCGGGAGATTGAAAGTAAACGGAATGAAACCAGTGGCGATCAATAACTTCTGTGGGATTAAGTCCCATATCAATAACCTTTTCCCGGAGAGTAGTGAGTTCATCGTCATCCTTGGCCCGGAAAGCCACATGGTGAACAATGCCGCGTCCGTTTGCAGATGGTTTGGGTTCCCCTTCCTCGATAATTACTGACCCCCCGATCGGTGCATCCGTAGTATAAAGCCATGCGTTATCATGGTGGCTGGTTTCTTCAAACTTGAATATGTTTTTTAATACCTTGGCCGTGGGTTCATGTTCCTTTAACCGGAGGGTGGTGCCCGAAAAACCCCGGATGCCGTATTCGGCGGGGACGGTGCCTTTTTCCCATCCCGGCAGTTGTCCGGCCCGTTCATCAAATACAAGCTCCAGCTGCAATCGGTCCGGATCTTTAAAGCCGATAGCTTGCTGTCCGAACCGATCATAGGGACCGTCAAAGTCGATATCTTCTTTGCCAAAACGTTCAGCCCAAAATGCTACCGAATCAGGAGGAACAGCAAGGGCAACGGTAACCGCTTCACCCAGTCCCGGTTTTCCCTGGCGTGCCATAGGCCATGGGAAAAAGGTAAGCCCGGATCCGGGTGCCCCGCTGGCATTTCCATAAAAGAGATGGTAGGTGCCCGGATCGTCTTGGTTAACGGATTTTTTTACTAAACGCATTCCCAGCGATTGTACATAGAAATCGGCGTTGCGCTGGGCATTTCCGGCAAGTACTGTTATGTGGTGGATGCCTTTATAATGTTT
>CAYXVW010000215.1:0-4385 GCA_964468695.1 uncultured Balneolaceae bacterium
TTTTGGCTAAGCTTTTTGGCAATTCCCAATCCAATTCCCCGTGATCCACCGGTTACTAATGCAACAGGTTTCATAATTATACCTCAGACTTTATTCCATTAAAAAACGTGTAATACGGAGCCTCTTTATAGATGCGTGTTAGATAGAGGGCCAGCTCGCGCATATGATAATCTCCCCACATACTCGACTCTCCGCAGGGTATTTTCTGTCCTTCCGGTATATAATCCCATCCGTTTGGTTGATGATACACCGAATGAAGCAATAGTCCCTGATGGGATTTGTCGGTACTCAGATAGGGTTCATCCAGCAAAGTCCGGGCAACGGTTAAACCGGCCTGCCAATAACGACTTCCATCTTCCTGCTCGTTATTCGTATTCAGATAATGTCCAAGGCGTAACAAGCCCTGGGCACCAATAGCTGCAGCCGAGCTGTCCACCGGCTCATAATCGTTATAAGGATCCGCCGGCACCTGGGTGTAGTCACCAAGCTTGTGCAACTGAGGAGCTCCGGTATCCCAATAAGGGATACCATCCAGAGAGGTATGGTCAATATAGAAATCACATGTAGCCTTAGCTGCCTTGAGCATCATCTTTTCAATAGCAGACCGACCTCCAAAGGGCTCGAGTTCCTCATCGTCAATTGTTTTCAGCCATTCAAGCTGTTCGGCAAACCCGCACATTGCCCAGGCCAGTCCCCGTGTCCATGTGGAAAAGGGAGAATAGCCCTGCTGGGAATTCGGGCAACGGTACTGACCGTCTGTAACATTAAACACCGATTCATGAGCAGTCCGTCCCCGAATATCGTAGGGGGCATCCGTTGATCCATAATAGATATTATAGCGGGCCGTCTTCCGGGCATGCTGTATCAAACGCTCCAGCAGAGAAATGGGTTCGTCGTGCTCTCCATACAAAGTATGACCCAGCTGATGGCTAATTGCCAGAGCCCGGAGGGTTCGAACGGTATCTACGAACAGGGAGTGCGGACCATTAAACGAGTGAATAAACCCTTCTCCGTCTTCTGTGGTGGTCCATCGGGCAGCCTGTACCGCCCCGGTGCTTTTGAGTGCCAAATCATAAAACTCATTTTCCCATTTATCTGCTTCTATTCGTCCCTCATGGCTGAGGCGACGAAGTGCGCCGTATGTGCTTACATTATTGAATCCATGGTCATGAACTCCTATATGCGTGATATGAGGGGCCATTTCATTGACGGTAGCCTCCCGGGCCATTTCCAGAAACTCCGTATCATCGGTTACATCGTATTGCAAAATTTCTGATCCGAATTGAAATCCCTGCGTCCACTCGGTCCATCCACGCGAAGTGTATTTTCCTCTTTTGGTAAAGACCGGTGAACCCTTTGCGGTATCGTATTCATCTCGAATCAGTCGTATTTTTTGACCCGAAAGTTTCCAAAACCTGTTGAGTGATTCCTGAAGATCTTCAGCTACAAGATCATCTTTTATTTTCATTATAGTGCCTGCTTCTATTTCTATGTTCTAAATATTTACGTTGATTACAATTACGTTAAAGACGGTATATCCATCCATTCACGCTGTTGAGATGCTTTATATCCAATCTCAGCAAGCTGTACTCCTTTAGCTGCTTCCAGCAGATCCCATCGGAAGGGCTCATCCTTGACAACATGGCGCAAGAAAAGCTCCCACTGCACTTTAAATGCATTATCAAATTCCTGCTGATCCGGCATTTTAATCCAATCCTCGTTAAAATCGTGGTCTGAATCGACATCAGGATTCCACACTGGCTTGGGTGTAGCTGAATGCGGTTGAATCCACGCTTCCCGCAGTCCCGCAACAGCTGATCCATCCGTTCCGTCTACCTGGAATGTGACTAAATCATCGCGGCGGACCCGGGTAGTCCATGAAGAATTAAACTGGGCTACTACATTATTTTCCAGTTCAAAGATCGCATAAGCCGCATCATCGGCCGTAGCCTCATAAGGCTCTCCATCTTCATCGTACCGTTCATCCAGATGAGTGACACCCAGACAAGATACTCTTTTAACCTCTCCGAAAATATTATCGAGTACGTATCGCCAGTGGCAAAACATATCGAGAATAATTCCACCGCCATCTTCTTTGCGATAGTTCCAGGAAGGACGTTGAGCGGGAATGGTATCTCCTTCAAAAACCCAGTAACCAAAGTCGGCCTTAACCGAAAGAATTTTACCAAAGAAATCCTGCTCTTTCAGCTGCTGCAATTTAGCCAGTCCCGGCAGCCAAAGCTTATCCTGAACCACCCCGTGTTTTACACCACCGTCCTCGGCAATATGGTATAGCTTTACTGCCTCTTCGGTGGATACCGCTGTTGGTTTCTCACAATAAATATGCTTGCCGGCAGCGACCGCTTTTTTTACACTGTCAAACCGCAGATCCGTCCGCTGGGCATCAAAATAGATCTGATAGTCATCATCCTCCAATACGGAATCTAGGTCGGTAGTCCATTTTTCAATGCCGGTTTGATCCTGTAGGTTTTGCAGCTTTACCGGATTACGACCAACCAGTACCGGATCAGGAACGATTACTTCGTTTTCACTAATCTTTACACCACCCTGCCGAATAATCGGCATGATGGAACGCAATAAATGCTGATTTGTACCCATACGGCCTGTCACGCCATTCATTATAATACCGACCGTATGCTTTGTTAATTCGTCACTCATCTTATCAATTCTTTTACGCTGTTATATAGTTCTATTCAGATTCGTTCTCGCCATTACCAGCTGCCGATTTCGTACATTGCGGCCAGGCTCCTTCGGGCAGGGGAGGAACATCTTCTCCTTCTTTCGGCAACGTTCCGTCCAGCTCCTGTCGCCAGTGATCCACATCCCCGGCAGGACCGTAGCAATAGATCATTTTAAGTGGCTCTTCTCCCACATTGGTCAGTTGATGAAACTTTCCGGATGGAATATAAACCGTCTGCCCGCCATAAATTTTTTGTCGCTCGTCATCAACACACATTTCACCGGTGCCTTCCAGAATATGATATATTTCTTCTTGCGGATGATTATGCCATGGAACTTGTCCCCCTTTCGGATCAAGCACCACTAATCCAAGCGAAAAGTTCTCCGGTTGAATGAGAGCACTTCCCCCTGCAATATTTTTTGTAAGACGCTGGGCAGGGAATCTACGTCCATCGGTCTCTTTTAAATCAGATATAATCATTCCTTTATTCTATTGTTTAAATAATTTAAATATCTATTTCTCAATTACTTTTAACATAAAAACAAATTCTAAATAAGCAATTTATTTAAAACCATCTTTAAATAGCACTAATTCATTAGATAATAATTTTCATTGGCATACTCCAACTGAATATGATTACAAGAACATCATAAATACTCAGTTCAGTAATGTAATAGATTTGAAATACGATCGCTGATCCACAAGCTGTATTGCAAATAAGAACAGGGAGTTTTATATCCCGTGAAATGCTCTGATATAAAAACAAATATATACTCGCTTTTATTAAAAATTGCCGGCAAGCTAAATACTTACCGGCAATTTTGTAAATCTGATTTACTTCAACTCAATTTTCCGTTAATATCCCGGATTCTGCGGGAAAGCATCCTGGCCGCCTTCCGTTCGGTCAATCTGTGCCTGTGGAATCGGTCTAAGCCTATGGAATTCCTGAAGATTTCCTAAAGGAGGAACCACATCGGGATTATGTGCTGTAGCCCGTTCGACCAGCTTTCCGGTTCGTTTAAGATCGAACCAGCGGAAACCCTCACCAAGCAACTCCCGACCGCGCTCATCCAGGATGAAATCTATGCCATCTTCCGCAAGAGCCTGAGGTGTTCGCGAGGCAAGTGTTGCTGCTTCTTCTTCAGTCCATGCCGCACGCTCCCTGACCGCATTAAGATGACTGATAGCATCAACTGAAGCCGCACCGTCCATATAATAGTAAGCCTCAGCAGCAATCAAATGCGTTTCAGCAAGGCGGAATGCAAGCCAATCACGTGAACCTGCGGTTACATTTACCCCAGCTCGATTGGGATCCATATGCTTCCAAAGAGGAGGAAAATTAATAGAGTTATACTCTTCAGGCGTAATTACCTGCATATCCTTTTCCTGCTGTTCTTCCAGCGGCATATTGTAACCGGGGAACCAGATTGCCGTATCTCCTTCCGCCAAGTCTTTCTCAACGCCATCTATCTCATAGGTACCGGGATCGATAACTCGAAATGCATCCTTAAAGGATTTCTTGTATCGTGAATCTACATCCCGGTCGTCTAAATTAAACATCTCCTGGGTTGTAAATTGTGTGGGTCGGAAACGACGGAACGGTCTTCCGAACTCCACCGTCCTGAACAGACCCGGCTCCTGATCATAGGGAAAATTAAAATAGAGGTGAGAGGAATTCCCATTC
>CAYXVW010000216.1:0-4348 GCA_964468695.1 uncultured Balneolaceae bacterium
AGATTAACGGCAGAAAATGAGGTATAAAGGGGAGTTGTCCCTTCATTTAAAAGATCAATATCCTGATGGGTATATCCGCGAAGATTAGCACCGCCAGTAACCTGGATCTCTTCCGATCCCATCCAGGAAGGCGGAATGGTTCCGCGGGCCCGGGTCCATCCGCTATTCATCCACTTTCGGCCTGTCTTAAAACTCCTTGAAAAAAGATATTCCGGTGCTGTATTTGCTGTCGCCAGACCTGTGAATAAACGACTATTCAAGATTAATGATTCAGTGAGCGATATACTTTGCTTAAAGACTATTGCTGCTTTGGCGAAATCATTATAGTTCCCCAAAATATTAGCATCCGCGGATATTGAAAAAACATAACGCCCCAGCTTGTTACTATCGGTCTTCAATAAGTTAACGGATACAGGAAACAGCCATTCCTGTTGCCATAGCTGAGAATACAATAGGTAACTTTCTTCGAAATGACGTTCTGCATCCATGCCCAGAGAAAGCTCGGAGTAGTTCGTTTCATCAAATCCCTTTTGCCACCGCTTATTGAAGGATAGCCCATGGGTTTGGAAGCCGGTACGAAAGGAGCTTCTTCCCCGAATGTTGGCCTCACTTCCAAATTCGGATAGCGAAGGGATAGGCTCGGTAAGTGAAATATAATAAGATACAGGATGAGTGGGTATCTTTGTGCCCAACCAAACGCCGGCATCCAGTCTATGGGGACCGTCTCCAAAGGTGCCGGACATCTGGCCTCGTACGCGTCCCCCAATCCGTATACCATCCACACTATTAAACCAAAGGTCAGGCGCAGGAAGAAGCTCATAGTTCCCATTATCCTGTGCCATTGTAGTGGTAGACCCGGCAAAGAAAGCAGCAGCGGTAATTAAGACAAAAGATATTATGATTTGTTTGGTATAATCCACTCGTCTAACAATTTGTTTTGAGTTACTATCGAGATTAACAGCTTCATGAGCCGCCGCTGTTCCGGCCACCAAATATAATCAGATATTTGCTCTTTACGAATCCACCGGGCTTCTATATGCTCATAATTTAGATTGATTGGGGCTGCATCTGTTGCTATTTCCGCTGCAAAAGCTGGAATTTGCTGAATAGTGTCTGACTTTACATCATAAAATTGATTAACGGACGGAAGAGTCCAAAAAGTCTGTGGCTTCCACCCGGTTTCCTCTGATAATTCCCTGCGTGCCGCCTCATAGGCTTTTTCACCAGACCGTACCTTGCCGCCAATCATTCGCCATTGGCCTGCATATATAACGTCAGGCGATCGTTTTAGTATTAGTATTTCTACCTCTTTGGCATCAATTCGGTAGGCATAGAGATCAACAAGGCCACTCATTATATCAGATATCAGTCGTTGGCCAGAACCTTCTTCTTGAAATAATCTAATGTCTTACTAAGTCCTTCCTTTCGATCGTACTTTGGCTCCCACCCCAGTACTTCCCGGGCACGTGATATATCAGGCTGTCGTATTTGGGGATCGTCTTTTGGAAGCTCCTCAAAGACAATCTCACTATCGGAATCCGTAAGCTCAATAATCTCTTTAGCAAACTCCAGAATGCTAATTTCCTGGGGATTGCCAAGATTCACCGGCTCCACAAATTCGCTCTGTGAGAGTCGCCAAATACCTTCAACCAAATCATCAACATAAGTGAAGGAACGCGTTTGGGACCCGTCTCCGTAGACCGTAATCGGATTACCGGTGAGCGCCTGGCGCATAAAGGTCGGTAGAGCTCGCCCGTCATGCAGCCGCATCCGCGAGCCGTAGGTATTGAAGATACGGACGATCCGCGTTTCTATTCCATGATAACGGTGATAGGCCATTGTCATGGCTTCGGCAAAGCGTTTGGCCTCGTCATAAACCCCCCTGTGACCAATGGGATTAACATTTCCCCAGTAATTCTCTTTTTGAGGATGTGTGAGGGGATCGCCATATACTTCACTGGTAGAGGCCAGCAGGAAGCGAGCGTTTTTAGCTTTAGCCAGTCCCAAGGCCTTATGCGTGCCCAATGAGCCTACTTTCAGCGTTTGGATAGGCATCTCAAGATAATCGATGGGAGATGCAGGCGAAGCAAAATGCAGGATAAGATCCAGATCACCGGAAACATGAATATAATTCGTTACGTCATAATTGACGAAAGAAAAGCGATCATTGCCAACCAGATGAGCGATATTGTCGCTGTCTCCCGTAATAAGATTATCCATACAGATAACCTCATATCCCTCCTTTATATAGCGGTCGCAAAGGTGAGAACCCAAGAATCCAGCCCCACCAGTAATAAGAACACGCTTCATTTTTTGATCTTCATTCAAAGTGGACACCTTAACTATTTATTGTATTTAATTGGGATATTATCTTATTAACAGCTAGAACCGGCGCTTGAATTTTACTATACATTTACTGCCGGACGTCCTACACTGATATAAGTAATACCGGCTTTTTCAGCACGGTCCAAGTCATAGAGATTGCGTCCGTCAAAAATGACCGGCTGCCTCATCTCGTCGGCAAAATTATCGACGGTAGGGCGACGGAACTCATTCCACTCGGTACAAATGACCAAGGCGTCTATATCATCCAGCGCTTCTTTCTGATCATGTACAAAGGTGGTATTATCCAGCACTTGCTGGGTGGTTGCCCGTTTAAAGGTACTAATCGCCTCCGGATCATAAGCCAGCAGCTTTGCTCCCCGCTTTACCAACTCCTCGGCTATGTATAGCGCTGGAGCTTCCCGGATGTCATCGGTTTCCGGCTTAAAAGAAAGTCCCCACATTCCAAAGGTTTTGCCGCTAAAATCGTCAGTACCGTAATAATCCTCCATCTTTTCAACGATAGATATTTTCTGAGATTCGTTGACTTTCATAACCGAATCTACAATCCGAAAATCATAGCCATTTTGCCGGGCCGTATAGTGAATAGCCTGAACATCTTTAGGAAAGCAGCTCCCCCCATATCCAATGCCTGCAAAAAGAAAACGCTTACCGATACGGGAGTCGGTTCCCACACCGCGACGCACATTATCCACATTTGCGCCCACCTTTTCACAGATATTGGCAATTTCATTCATAAAGGTAATTTTCGTTGCCAGCATCGCATTAGCAGCGTATTTAGTCAGTTCTGAGCTGCGCCGGTCCATTACAATAATGGGATTGCCCGATCGGACAAACGGTTCATAGAGCGTGGTCATGATTTCGGCTGCCTTCTCACTGGAAGTACCAATTACGACTCGTTCGGGATACATAAAATCATCTACGGCCGCGCCTTCACGCAGAAACTCCGGGTTGGAGACTACATCAAAAAGTGATTCATCCAAATTTTCAGCAATAGCTTTATGTACGCGGTCTCCCGTACCTACAGGAACCGTAGATTTATTGACAATAACCGTATAGTCGTCGATCAGGGATCCCAGCTGGTCGGCAACCTTCATAACTGCGGTGAGATCGGCCTGTCCGTCACCGCCCGGTGGAGTGGGCAGACACAAAAAAACGATATCGGCCTCCTTTACTGCTCCTTCAATCTCGGTAGTAAAATGGAGACGTCCCTCGCGCTGTCCGCGGGAGAACAGGGTTTCCAGGCCCGGTTCATAAATGGGGATTTGGCCTTTTTTCAGTTGGTCAATTTTCTCTTCATTGATGTCTACACATGTAACCTTGTTGCCCGAATCAGCAAAGCAGGTACCACTGACCAACCCCACATATCCGGTGCCTATAACTGCTATGTTCATTTATTTATCGCTCAATATTTTTGATTTCTAGTTTTAGTTCTCCAGCAGGCACTTCTACTTCTAAGACGTCTCCTATTTCGGAACCCAAAATAGCCTGGCCGATAGGCGATTTAACCGATATTTTGCCCTCTTTAAAATTGGCTTCATCCTTGGATACCAAGGTGTACTTCACCTCTTTATCTACAGTGTGATTATAGATGGTAACTGTAGAAAGCAGGTATGCCTTGTCAATATTTACATCTTCTTCATCGAGGATACGGGCATTAGCCAGTGCATTTTCCAGTTCAGCGATACGCTTCTCAAGCATACCCTGGGCCTCTTTTGCCGCATCATACTCGGCATTTTCACTTAAATCACCCTTGGCTCGAGCCTCAGCTATCTCTTCGGCTATCTCCTTGCGTCCTCTTCCTTTAAGATCTTTAAGCTCTGCTTCCAGTTTTTCAAATCCTTCACGTGATAAGTAGTTCTTTTCCACGATACTCAGCTTTTATTTTAAAAAGTAATTTAAGCTTGTAATAAAAAATGCCAGCGGAAAGGCTGACATCTATCTATTCTAACGACTTAAAATACTATCTTATTGACACTTATACCAAATCTAAATTTTGCAATAA
>CAYXVW010000217.1:0-4312 GCA_964468695.1 uncultured Balneolaceae bacterium
CTCCCCATCGCAAAGAAGCATTTAGGGCCTGTGAATTTGTGATTGATACCCTCAAGGAAACGGTCCCTATTTGGAAGAAAGAGTTTTTTGAGGATGAAGAAGTCTGGGTGGCCGCACACCCGTGAAGGGGAATGTCAAATTACTTATGGGGATACTAAGCTCATTATAACATTCCCTTACGAAGCTATTCTGTACATTTTGAATGTATCAAGCGTGGACGATTGATACAGCAGCAGGTGGAGGAGTGGATGCTTAATACAGCCTTCTTTCGGATGTTATATCTAGGTTTTGAGACATTTTTTGTGTTTAAATAATGGCTATTCCAAGCGTCCACGTTTGGAAATGGATAGGCCTCGCTTCCTCCCCCTTTTAGTTTATCCTTTTTGGGAGTTCTTCTGCTATTTCGTTAATAAAAATAGCGAGCTTGGGACGTGAAGGCTCAAAATCAGCCTTAATTCCATGTGATTCCAATCCACCAGAGCAAACAGGTCCGATGGATGCCACTACCACATCTTCCAGGGCTTTTCGCAATTCTTCTTTAGATGCGACCATATCTGCTACCTTCATCACATGATTAACCTGCGTTTTGCTGGTGAATAGTACGACATCCGTTTCTCCATTTAGAATAGCACGAATACCTTTTTTTAAGGGCTCCAGATCATCCGGAAGCGCCCAGCGATAGATGGAGGTCTGCAGTAATGCAGCACCGCGTGCCTCTAATTCTTTGTTTAGTTTTTCATTAGGCTCTCCATATTCCTGTATTGCTACGAGCTTTCCATTTAAATCCGAGGTTAATTCGTTATCGGCAAGGGATTTGAGGAGCTCTTTCCAGGTATTGGGTTCCGGCACTTTTATATCAATCGGGATTTCAAGCTCGCGAAGTACTTTAGCCGGTTTAGGTCCACGAGAAACAACGGTAATATCCGATAGTGCCTGGTGTATATCATCCCAGTTATACTTGGTCTTCATGGTTTTCACCAACATATCTGTTCCTACGCCTGTCATGCAAATCAGAATATCTACATTTCCGGCAAATAATTCTTCACAGAATGAAAATACAGCCGTATGATTTTCCAGGGGTACTTCCTGCATGGAGGGGGCACTGATTGCTCGAGCTCCTTTTCGTTGCAAGAGTTGTGCGGTAGAATCTGCCATTCGGCTTTCAAAAGCCAGGGCTGTAATATCTTCAAGTGGAGTTGTAGTGCTCATAGGTTTAATCAGTTTTTCAAACTTAAGATCAATGAAAAATACTATTCAATTTATTGGTATGTAAAAGGAGAAAATTATTTAATCAAATTTTGATTTATCGGGCTGATAATTTAGCCAGAGCCTCCTCATATTCCCGTGGATTATTGGCATTCATAAGCACTTGAGGATCAGGAGGATCCAATAGTTGAATGTCAGCGTTGATTAATGCCTTCCGGGGACAAGAGTGTCCCATACCCAGAAACGTAAGAAGTACCTGATAACTTTTGGGTTCCCAAATGGTAATGAGAGGCTCTGGAAATCCACTTTCATTATTTTGAAATGCTGTGGCAATTTTAGAAGGATTTCGATTTTCTACGAGAGTCTGTAATGTTTGGGGAGATAATAACGGCAGATCGCAGGCCACTGCCAGGAAGGCCGAGTTCGGATACTCTCTAAAGGCTGAGAGCAGAGCTCCAAGGGGACCCATCCTGAGAAAGGAATCCGTAATAATGCTATAATTCCCCGGTATTCCTTTTTTCTGTTCTTTCCGGCATGAGAGGAACACTTCATTGCAATAATCCTCCAACAGTTCATAGAGATACAAACGCTGCGGTTTGCCATGGTAGTCTAACTGTGTTTTATCGGTGTGCATTCTCGTACTTTTTCCACCGGCCAATACCAATCCTTTCAAAGGGGGCATTGCAGCTTCTAAAAGTCGTTCAATATTACTGGCAATTTTCTCTATTTCCCCAATTTTAAAAACAGGGATCTGGTTTATCTCTTTTATATTTTTCTTCACATAATCAGGTATCTGAGTTACTCCTTCTTGTAATAGAATTATTTTGGTATTGGTTAGACGCTCCGGTTTTACCGGCTTTCGCGGATCGATGACCGTAAGTTGGTTCTGGGCATCAAAATGATTGCCATTAAGAAGGGTCAGATCTGTTTCATTAAACATTGATTTGACCTGATAGTTATCCAGTCTCTTTCTAAAGTTGAATTTTTGGACAGATTCTGTTCGAATATGGACCAGATCAGTATCCGGGTACGTTTCTGAACGATCCTGATCAGAGTTATTTTTGTCTGGATGCTCTGCATCTACATAGCCGATCCGATACTTGTTGGATAAAGGCTTGCTAAGTTGAGCGACAAGCTTTTTAATGGCCGGACATGTAGTACCGACTATAGCCAGCTCATTTCTGCCAAATGTTCCGTGGTCTGCTTTAGCTAATGTAGTGTGTTTTTGATGAGGTTGCTTGTTCTTTGCCATTATTGAGAATCGTAGTATCGATTAAAGCTATTCCATTATTAAGCGCGATACAATATATTAATTTAGTTAGTAAAATATGAATTATATCAATAATTTATTAATCTAATTAGTTGTTTAAACAAAATATTTATTGTGAATTTATGATAGGAGTAGCAGAGGCCGTAGGTATTATTGATGGGGTAAGGCTGGAGGTAGAAACGGAGAAACTTGATATTTCCGATTCTGTTGGAATGATTCTCCGGGAACCCATAACACTGGATCGGGATTTACCCCCCTTTGATCGGGTTATGATGGATGGTATCGCCATTCAGTATGACAAATGGGAACAGGGACAAAGCGTCTTTCCGGTGGAAGGTTTGCAAAAAGCAGGAGGATCTAAACAGGTCATGGATGGTAGCGGGCACTGTATGGAAGTTATGACCGGGGCTATATTACCTGAAAACACGGATACGGTGATTCGTTACGAGGATATTGAAATCCGACAAGAGGAAAAAGAAACCTTAGCGGTTTTACAAAAAGGTCCGAAAGCAAAGGGACAGAATATCCATCCAAAAGGGACCAATCGGAAGAAGGGGGAGCGGGTGATAGATCAGGGAACGATTCTGAGTCCGGCCGAAATTGGAGTAGCCGCCACCGTGGGAAAAACAAGTCTGAACGTTTCGAAAGTACCGGAGGTGGCCGTGGTATCTACGGGCGATGAGTTGGTCCCCATCAGTCAGCGTCCGCTCCCTCACCAAATACGCCGATCGAATGCCTATACTGTCTCAGCGGCACTGCGAGAGTTGCATATTGAAGCAGAGCTGTTTCATCTGAATGACGATCGTTCTGAGATTGCCCCAAAACTGGATGAGATACTCAGACAATTTGATCTGGTGATTTTAAGCGGAGGCGTCTCCAAGGGCAAATTAGACTATATTCCGGAGTTGCTTGAGCAAAAAGGGGTAGAAAAACTGTTTCATAAAGTGCGACAGCGTCCCGGCAAGCCTTTTTGGTTTGGAAAATCAGACGAGGCCGTGGTATTTGCCCTGCCGGGAAATCCGGTTTCTACTTTCTCCTGCTGTTACCGGTATGTCATGCCCTGGCTGAAAAAACAGTTGGGAATACGTAAAAGAGATAAATTGATGGCTCAGCTTACTGCAAATTATTCCTTTGAGAAAAAGTTGACCTATTTTTTGCAGGTGAAAGTTAATATTAATGATGATGGTATCATAAAAGCTACTCCGGTCAAAGGGAAAGGTTCCAGTGATTTAGCCAACCTGTGCAGGGGCGATGGCTTTGTGGAGTTGCCGGAGGACCGGGACCATTTTAAAGCCGGGGAAAGCTATCCTCTGTTTCTATATCGGACTTTGTGAAATATAATAGGTACTTCAAAGACAGAGTCGTGCATTATCCGCCAATTACTGACATAGACTCTTTGAGTTTGTCTTTTCTTCTTTTTTCTGCCTCAAAACCATCTTTGGGTCGCTGTTTAAAGGTGTGTTTGAAGAGGGTGCTGATTTCTTTGTCACTGGCTCCATCCCGCAGAACATCCTTGATGTTAAGAACACCACTATCATATAGACAGGTTTTGAGGGTGCCTTGGGAATCGATGCGTATACGATTACAGGTCCCGCAAAATGTACGGCTAAAAGCTGCAATGATACCCAGTTTTCCCCGGTAGTTCGGAACCTTGTAGTTGGTGGAGGTAGAGTGGGGACCAGAGGATATCGTTTCTAAATTGGGATATTCATCTTTGAGATGGTTCAGGATTTTGTCGTATGTCCAGGTAAGCACGGAGCCGTTGCCCCCCTCCCCATTAAAGGGCATTTCTTCAATGAACCGTACCGACAGATCATATTGCCGCGTAAGTTCGGC
>CAYXVW010000218.1:0-4278 GCA_964468695.1 uncultured Balneolaceae bacterium
TTTTGAAAAAGTAATTAAAGGATTTAACAGCTTATCTAAACAGGAAGAAAGGTTCTATACTGTGGATGCTACACAGCCCGCTCATCAGGTTGGGGAACTAATCTGGGCACATGTGGAAACCTTTTTTAACGAAGGTGAAATCGGGTAGTATTTTTATAGTAAAAAGGGCAATGGAAAATGGAAGGAAGCCTAAAGCTTAGAATTGAAAAATCAGTTTTAAATTGAGCCCGAAATTAATTGCTGATTAGGCAAAAAATGCGTAATTTTATTGCATTGTGGGTAAATCCTACTTACGAACTGGAAAAATCACTTTTTCATCGTTTTCAATTAGTAACTTTAACCAATTTCGAAGTATATAAATTATGGCGCACGAAAGAATTGATGTTGATCTGCCACTGGCCAAAGTCTACGAATACTTAAGTGATCCAACTTACTTTCCGCACTTCTTTGAACGTATCGATCATGTAAATAAAGTGAATTCTCAGACTTTTGAGTTTGCAACTCAAATGGGAGGAAAAGATTATCAATGGACAACTAATATCATTGACAATCTACGAAATACCCGATTCGCATGGATTACTATTAACGGCAATCTAAATCAGACCGGAACTATTCGGTTCACTCCTCTAGACAATGGAGAACGTACGCGCGTCGATTTTAGCCTGGACTATCGAACATTTTTTGGAGAGCCCGAAGAAGAACTAGCCGAATTTATTCAGGCGCTCCCGGCACAAATGAAAAAAGATTTGCAGCGGTTCAAGGAAGAAGCAGAAGCTGATACCTTTAAGGAAAAAGCGGATGCCACTCTTGATGAAATAGAAGCTGCTGATGAAGCGGAAGAAGAGGAAGCAGCCGCATAAGCAAGATTTATATTCTTAATATCAATGCGCACTTTTTTAGAGTGCGCATTTTTTTTGTCTGATAATCTCTTTTTACTTTTTATCTGTATGAATCTGACATCTTTTCTTAAGAGTCAAGAAGTAACACGGCCGCATTATATTTTGTTTGGAAATCCTGTTGAGCATAGCCTTTCTCCCTTAATGCATAACTTAGCTCTGGAATATTATGATATGGAGGAACGCTATCATGCAGTTGAACTTCAGAATAGTGAATTGAGCGTACTTGCCTCTTACCTGAACAAGGATACGTTGAAAGGAGCAAACGTAACTATTCCCTACAAGCAGAAGATAGCCGAATATCTGGATGAGATTGATTCGGCCGCCAGAGCAGTAGGGGCAGTTAATACTATTGTAAAGAAGGATTACAAGCTTAAGGGATATAATACGGATGTAAGCGGTTTTCTAGCTCCACTAGAAGATTATCTGGATGATATTATGGGAGGGAGGTCTATTATTTTTGGAACAGGCGGGGCCTCAAGAGCTCTAGTCACGGCACTGAATAGAGTAGGAGCGGAGGAAATATATCTGGTTTCCAGAAATCCCGCCAGAATTAATTCTTTTGACTCCTTTGAGAACGTGCAAATAATTTCATATCCCGAGTGGAGTGCTTATGGCGAAGATGCCATTTTGATTGTCAACGCTACACCACTTGGAATGGAACCCCGAATAGAAGCTTCTCCAGTCGAAGAAGGAGAACGGCAATACCTGCAGAATTCTATTTGTTATGATATTGTCTATAATCCTCTTAAAACAACGTTTCTAAAGCAGGCAGAAACAGCAGGTGCAGAAACTATTGGGGGACTAGAAATGCTAATAGAACAGGGGAGCCGCTCATTTGAATATTGGACCGGTAATTCATTTCCACTGGATATAATTCGAGAAAGGTTATATGGGGAACTCAAAGAGTGATTTTTCTTTCATTATTCCTGAGGCCATAAAAAAAGATGGTGCAGTTGAGGCGCGGTTTACACTCAAAAACAGTGCTTATAAAGTTCCTAATAGCCATATTGGAGGCCTTAATTTAGGCTTTAATACGTCTGATGACGAATCAGTAATTCTGAAAAACCGCTTGGCATTACTTGCTTCCTTAAACATAGATGAGGAGTGGGTCGCTTATGCCGACCAGGTCCACAGTAACCGCGTTCAGGTGGTAAATGAAGGAGGAACATACAGTGCCACTGATGGCTTGATTACAACATTGCCAGGCTTAACGCTGGTCATACAGGTAGCGGATTGTGCTGCAGTATTACTATGGGATCCGATCAATTATGTAGTTGGCGCTTTTCATGCAGGCTGGAGGGGAGCTGTTGCCGAAATTCTACCCAAAGGATTACAAATAATGCGACAACAAGGAGCTGATATTCAAGCACTAAATGCGTTTATCAGTCCCTGTTTGTCTTTTGAAAATTTTGAGGTAGGAACTGAAGTGGCCGACCAGTTTCCCACAGAATTCGTAGATTACAATCAATTTTCGAAACCCCATGTTGATTTGAAACGGTTTTTAGTACATCAGCTGGCTGAGGAAGGAATGAAAACTGGACAGATTGAAGTCCGGAAAGAATGTACGATCGACGATCCCAATCACTTTTATTCCTATCGCAGAGAAGGCGATGACAGCGGACGTATGATGGCCCTAATCCGATTAAAACGATAAAGGATCAAGAATTTGAGAGTATCCTACGCCCCTTCTTATTACGCACCGATTCCGGAAGATCATATTTTCCCAATGGGGAAATTCACGGGTTTACATCAGTATCTGCTGGATAAAGAGATTATTGCTCCTGATAATATTATCGCTCCTTCTCCGGTTGATATGACTAACCTCCTTACGGTACATACCAATAATTATGCAAAGGAAATCCTAAATGGAGCGCTTAATAGTAAGAAGAGTCGGCGTTTGGGGTTGCCGTGGTCCCGGAGATTGGCATTGCGTTCCCGACTGGCGGTACAGGGAACAATTAATGCGGCTTTAATGGCTCTTGAGGACGGGATGGCTGGTAATTTGGCTGGAGGAACACATCATGCCATGCCTGATTTTGGCGAAGGATTTTGTGTGTTTAATGATGTGGCAGTAGCCATTAAGGTATTGCAACAGTCTATGTGGGCGTCCAATATTTTGGTAATAGACTGCGATGTTCACCAAGGGAATGGAACCGCTGAAATATTTAAAAATAATACAGATGTGTTTACCTTTTCACTTCATGGAGCCAAAAACTACCCGTTTAAAAAGCCAGCTTCGTCTTTGGATATAGGACTATCGGATGGAACGGGTGACAAAGATTATCTACAGGTATTGGGTGAAGCTCTGGATAAGATCTTTAATCAATTTCATCCGGATTTAACATTTTATTTGGGAGGAATTGATCCTCTTGAAACCGACCAACTGGGCCGTTTATCGCTAAGTATAGACGGATTAAAAAGGCGTGACGAACTTGTTATCAGAAAAGTTAAAAGTCATGATGTGCCTTTGGTATTGTTATTATCCGGAGGGTATGCTCCAACCTTAAAAGAAACCGTAGAGGCACATGCACAGATGTTTAAAATCGCACAAAAATATTGTTATTGAGATTGAACTGAAGAAAGCGGTTATTAAGGTGCAGATTTGATTCCGACTTGTATCTGTTTTTCTCTATTTTCAAATGTTTTTCTAATTGAATCGAAAGTCGTTGAATCCCAAAAACATCGTCATACTTGGATCTACCGGTTCCATCGGTGTGCAAGCGCTGGATATCATCCGCGAGCATCCCGATAGGTTTAACCTATTGGCTCTAAGCTGTAATAACAGCTGGAAAAAAATGGTTAAGCAGATAAAAGAGTTTGAGCCTGAATTTGGGCTTATTGCCAATAAAAAACATTTTTCTGTACTGAACGAGGCAATATCTGACACCGATACCACGCTGTTAAGCGGCAAAGAAGAACTGTTGAAACTCGCTGCTTTGGAGAAAGCTGATATTGTGTTAAACAGTTTGGTGGGCTATGCGGGATTCGAACCAACCCTTGAAGCGCTTAAAGCGGGAAATAAAGTAGCGCTTGCCAACAAAGAATCGTTGGTTGTGGGGGGAGCTTTAATAAAAAAGATAGTCGGAGAAAGGGAGGATCAACTTATTCCTGTGGATTCTGAACACAGCGCGATGCTGCAGTGCCTGGTAGGAGAACCTATTGATGAGGTGGAAAAGCTGATCATTACGGCCAGCGGAGGACCATTTCGTACCTGGAATAAAGAACAGATGGAAGGTATTACGGTTGATGATGCCCTTAATCATCCGAACTGGTCAATGGGAGCTAAGATAACCGTTGATTCCGCTACAATGATGAATAAGGGGCTGGAAATTATCGAGGCACACTGGCTGTTTGATATACCCTATGAACGGATTGAGGC
>CAYXVW010000219.1:0-4275 GCA_964468695.1 uncultured Balneolaceae bacterium
ATGTGATACCATGGCATTGTCAATCGTCACATCTCCGCCCGCTACAATCGTACCCGTACGTTCATTAATTACAACGCGAGCAGGCTTGTCCAGGGTAACGCTCTGTTCCATAATGGGACTTACAAAGATATTTCGGGTGCCCTGACCCTGAAAAGCAGCCGGCCACTCAACCTGTACCAATCCTGGATTATATACTGAGGCAATTTCTTCATCAAAATTATTGTTGATCACTTCTGCTACACGACGCGCATTAATATAACCCGGCTCATCCAAAACCAGTCCCAGAGGCTGATCCGGATCAAGCTGGAAAGTGTTATTTTGCTGTACAATTCCGCCTCCCGGAATAGTTGCGGTCAGGGATCCATTTCGTGACATACGGGAACTTCCGATTTCCTCCTTGATGCCCCCCACTACCAGCGGGCCCTGTGCTTCTACATAGACTTCCTTGGTTGAGGGATCCATTAAGGGGGTTTCTAATAGTACGCCGCCTTCCAGGCTGCTCGCATCCCCCAGGGATGAAACCGTAATATCGATATCACTGCCAGATGCGTGATAAGGACCAATAACTGCCGTAACCATTACGGCAGCTACATTGCGGGTACGCAAGCGGTCCGGGTTAACGGTAATCCCAAAATTATCGAGCATATTTGCAATAGACTGAACCGTAAATTCAGCTCCGCGCCGACTAATGGTTCGGTCACCGGTTCGGTCCAGGCCCGTTACCAGACCATAGCCCACTATTTTTTTAGCATGGGCGTTTTGAACCTTCACCAAACTATTTAACCGGCTTTGTCCCTCTGCCTCGGAAAAAAATGCAGCTGAAATCAGTAAACATATACAGAAGAACGACAGTCCGTATTTCGTATTAATCATTTTCATTTTAACTGTTAAAAATTAGTTCATGCTTTTAAGAAGGACAGCGGCACCCAGTGCAATCCCGACTCCTGTCAGAGCCACTCGTTTAAAAAATCCTTCCTTTTTGGTTATTCCCTTGAAATCCCCATCCTTCTCATAATTTATCTGCGCATTGGCTACCCGGTAAGACATTATCTGATTCCTTCCGTTGATATCACGCGGACGTACCATTCCTTTTAAATCCATAATATGCTGCTCTCCATTTATTTCTGTAGACCGGCTACCTTCTATAACAAGATTTCCGGTAGATGTGACATCCGTTACTTCGACACTCATTAATCCTTCAAGGAGCTGTCCCTGGTTTGTCTGTACCCGCTCATCGGAATCGTAATTAACCTGTACATCGGAACCAAAGGTAGGCTGGAACGGCAAAAAATTACTGGAAGCAGATCCACCAGCAGCCCCTGCTGCATCAGAACTATTTTGCGCATCGGAACTGGTGCTCCCCGATATATTTTCCTGCAGGATAACGGTTATAATATCTCCAACCTGAGTAGCGGCATTATCCTGGTACATGGAATTTTGCGCCCATACTGGCGTGGCCGTCACCAATAGCAAAAGTGTTACCGATACTGTATTTCTAATCATTGTTAAAGTGTATTTTTCCATTTTGTTACTCCAGAGCTGATAACTTCGCCCTTATATTTTTTTCTTGTTTCTTCGCTGTAAATACTGATTTTATCTCCTTTGGCGCCCGGTTCCCGTGCCTCTCCCACCAACTGAACCTGAATGCCCTGCTTCTCAATAATAAGTTTTACACGGTCACCAGCCTCTATGATATATTCTCTGCTCACATAAGATTTTCGTACCGGCTGACCGGCAAGAAGTGTCCTGCGCAAAATTTTACCCTTTATTGCGTTCATATCTTCCATCAGATCTCCTTTGTTGCGCATCAATGAGACCCAGCGTTCCTGCAGATTCTCTTCTTTAATCACTTCCCCCCTGGAAATACGGCGGCTTACCACCGGTATCTGCTGCTCTACTTTTACTGTCAGCTGAATACTGGCCTTTTCCCTGTTTCCCCTATTCCGATATAGCACTTCGAAATCAGTATACCGCCGGACTTCTCCCTTTAGTTCGACAGAGAGAATGTTTTCAGATTCCATATGCAATAAGCTCTGTGGAATCCATCGCGGAGCGATATCAAAACGATATTTCCCGGATGAATAATAATTTGTCAGTCCTTCTCTGGCCATTTCAAGAATGATATCTTTTGTATCTGTTCTATTCTCTTGTACCTCGGCCGGATAATTTCCAGCTGACCAATTAAACCGTTCTGTCTCTCCCATTAACAAAAACGGCATACTCTCAGCCTTTGCTGCGGTTATCACCGATATAGCAAGACTGAGAGTTAAAACTGACGCTATGATTACCGTTCTTTTCACCAATTTCCTTTAGCGTTTAATGGAATTGGTAACAGACATCATGTCTTCAGCGGACTGCACCATTTTCGAGTTGGTCTCGTAAGCTCGCTGAGCCTCAATAAGCCTTACCATCTCCGTTACAACATCTACATTAGAACTCTCCAGGAATCCTTGCTGTACGGTTCCAAAGCCTTCAGCTCCCGGACGATCAATAAAGGGCATACCCGATGCTTCGGTCTCCATAAAAATATTGTTTCCCTTTGCTTCGAGTCCGCCGGGATTTGAAAACTTGGCAAGTTCAATCTGTCCGAGTTCAATCTCCTGGTTATCTCCGGCCATCAGGGCTGTTACCGTTCCATCCTGGGCAATCTCAATGGCTTTTGCCTCCTGCGGCACTTCTATCTGATCTGCAAGTGGTAACCCTGAATTTGTTACAAGCATCCCGCTTGAATCCCTGTTAATATTGCCATCGCGGGTGTAGCCAATAGAACCGTCCGGCATTTCTACCTGAAAGAATCCTTCACCACTGATTCCCATATCCAAAGGGTTCCCTGTTTCGGTCATTGAGCCCTGTGTATAATTGCGAATAGTAGCAACGGCCCGGGCTCCGTGTCCTATTTGCAAATCGGGGCTATCGTTTGATACCCTGTTTGCTGCCGCTCCCGGTTTTGAAACAGCAACGTTTTCATAAAACATATCCTGAAATGCGATAGTGCTCCGCTTAAATCCCGTTGTACCTACATTCGCCATATTATTGGCAATATTATCTACGGATTTTTGCTGTGCACTCATTCCAAGTGCCGCCGTACTTAATGCTCTAAACATATCTTATATATTTTGTTGTAATTTAAAATTGACCAAGCTTAGATGTAGCCTGGCTTAACATTTCATCTGTAGTTCTAATTGCTCGCTGCTGCGATTCAAACATCTTTACTGTTTTCATCATATCAACCATTTCATTCAGGGGATTAACATTTCCCTTTTCATAGTACCCCTGCATAATACTGCTTGAATGATCTTCTACTAGCTGTCCTTCCCTGGCCGCAAAATAATTGCTTCCCTGGCGTTCAAGCTTCGAAGTATCTTTAACTTCAACGGTCATAATCTTATCAAAAACCTCTTCATCGATGCGAATTGTCCCATCTGTGGCAACCTCAATCTCTGCACTCTTATTATTACGTCCGCTAGCCTTGATATAATCGGGCATATTAATAGGACCCGAATTGCCTATGACCCGGCCCCCATTCCCATCAACCAAGTACCCATCCGTATCGATGTTAAATCTTCCATCCCGGGTTAGCTGCTTCCCGTTCTGCCCTTCTACCATAAAGAAACCTTCGCCTTTAATAGCGAAATCAAACTTATTATCTGTAGGTTCCAGTACTCCCTGCGCCATATCTACCTGCTGCATGGGAACGGTTCTGGTAACTTCTTCGCCGTCAACCTGCTCTTTTACCATCTGATAAAAGACCTTGTTTCCCTTAAAACCCGGCGTATTAATATTGGCAAGGTTATCGGCAGTGATGTCCTGCGTCTTCGATAACATCTGCATGGCCCGCATCTGGGCTTCTAATCTTTCTATCATAGTATCCTAATAGGTCTTGTTATGGATTCATCAACCGGCTTTCACCGGCCCGGATAGTATATACCTTCAAATTCTGTGCCACTTAGCCATATCGCTCATCCATAGCGATGGTAACGACAAAGAAAAGACCCTTACGTTTTCATCCTGTTCTACGCTCCATACCTCATCATATGCTGCTGTCTCTCTTATTTATTGGGGATTAACCCCCTGTACTAAAAAGGTTCTGCACGGCCTTTACAGGGAGAGAGGCCTTCGTAGATGAGGCATCCGGAAAAAGGGAAATGTTTTCCGCACCTGTGGATGTTTTCTCCCTTTTGATAAATAGAACCCATCCGTCAACCGCAAAAATCGGCTACGTAATAAATGGTACTGTATTTGTTTCTATAACACATCATGTCAGATCAAAACTCA
>CAYXVW010000220.1:0-4271 GCA_964468695.1 uncultured Balneolaceae bacterium
CGGCTTCCTCGCTTACCTCTGCTTCGGCCAGATACCGTTCGGCATCCAGCGCAGCTTTACACCCAGTTCCCGCGGCAGTCACTGCTTGTCGATATACCGCATCCATCGCATCGCCACAGGCAAAAATACCCGGCATAACCGTTTTGGTTGACTGTCCTTCAGTCTGGATATACCCAACATCATCCATCTTCACAACTCCCTTAAATAGATCTGTATTGGGCTTATGTCCGATAGCAATGAATACGCCGGTAACATCATCAAGAACAGTCGTTTCCTGCGTTTCATTATTAATAACTTTTACGCCATCTACAGCCTCTTCTCCCAGTACTTCTTCAAGCTCGGTATCCCACATAAACTCTATTTTCTCATCATTAAAAGCACGGGTCTGCATAGCTTTGGATGCCCGCAGTTCCTGGCGGCGGTGCAACACTGTAACTTTGCTGGCAAACTTGGTTAGGAACGTAGCCTCTTCCATGGCCGTATCACCACCTCCGACGACAATCACGTGTTCATCGCGGAAAAAAGCCCCGTCACAGGTAGCACAGGCTGAAACGCCTTTTCCTCTCAGGCGTTGTTCGCTGTCCAGTCCCAGCCACTTGGCGGAAGCACCGGTCGAAACAATGATTGCCTTCGCCTGTATTTGGACTTCCTCATCAATCGTCATGGCATAGGGTCGCTCATCAAAGTTGATGTCTGTTACCATTCCATAGCGGGTATCAGCCCCAAAACGTTGGGCCTGTTCCCGGAAATCCTGCATCATTTTAGGTCCCATCACGCCTTCCGGATATCCGGGATAGTTTTCCACATCCGTGGTCTGCATGAGCTGTCCGCCGGGCTCCGGCCCTTCAAACACAATGGGGTTTAAATCGGCCCGTGCTGCATAAAGCGCTGCCGTTAATCCGGCCGGACCGCTTCCTACAATTACTACGTCAAATGTTTTTCCTGCAATATCTTCCATCAGTTGTCAAAGTTATCTTCTTCAAAATTCATCTAATAATACAAAAATTAGCCGTAAGAATTGAGTCGATATTTTTTATAGAGCATATAGAGTCTATTGATTTAAAAAATCATACAAGAGAATTTACGGACACTACTTTCTCCCCTTTTACAGCGGAATTCAGACCTGCATAAATAATCCCTTATGATCTTTTAAAAAGTATTTGCAAAAGTAAATCTTTTACATAAGTTATGTCCGTTAACTTTTAACTGCTTATTTATTGATTGTGACTGTTGCAATTCCCAAAGAAACAGCGGAACATGAAAGTCGGGTAGCGCTTATTCCCGAAACAGTAAAAAAACTCACAGAACTGGGACTGGATGTAGTGGTGGAAAAAGAGGCGGGACTTGCCTCAAATTATCTTGATGACGCCTATATTGAATCAGGGGCGACAATTCAGGATGATCGATCCGAATTACTCAAGTCTGCCGATATTCTAATCAGCATTCAAACTCCTCCCTCTGAAGACCTGAATACGCTTTCCGAAGGCACGATTCTTATCTGCTTTTTATGGGCACTTCAGAATGAGGAGACCGTTGAATTGCTAAAATCCAAGGGCATAACCGCCTTGGGCATGGATGCAATTCCACGGATTTCACGCGCACAGAATATGGACGCACTCTCTTCTATGAGTTCCATTGCCGGCTATAAATCGGCTCTTATTGGCGCCAACGAACTGGATCGCTACCTGCCCATGATGATGACCGCAGCAGGAACGATCGCTCCTGCCAAAGTTCTGGTATTAGGTGCCGGGGTAGCAGGCCTTCAGGCTATCGCTACCGCCAAGCGACTGGGTGCTGTGGTAGAAGCTTTTGATATTCGTCCGGCCGTAAAGGAACAGGTCGAAAGTTTGGGTGCAACTTTTGTAGAAGTACCCGACCTCGATGACGAATCGGAAACGGAAGGCGGATATGCCAAAGAGCTGGCCGAGGATGAACAGGAAAGACAGCGACAAGTTATTCATGAACACGCCCAAAAGTCGGATATCATCATAACAACGGCTCTCATACCCGGTAAGCCGGCACCGCTTTTAGTGACCAAGGAAATGGTCAGAGATATGCATGCAGGAGCTGTTATTGTGGACCTCGCGGCAGAAAATGGGGGTAACTGCGAGCTGACCGAAGCAGGTGAAACTGTTATTGAAAATGAAGTGAAGGTCATTGGCCCGCTCAACATCCCCAGTATGTTAGCCTACCACGCCAGCCAGCTTTATTCCAAAAACATGTGGGGATTACTTAACCACCTGCTGGATGAAGAAGGGAAACCTCACTTCGATTTTGAAGATGAAATTACGCTCAATACTACCATTACGCATGAAGGGGAAATTATAAGCCCTATGCTAAAAGAAAATTAAGAATTAACAATGATGAATTAGGAATGGGATAGGCGAAAGCTTTTAATTCCCAATTTTTAATTCATAATTCCTAATTAATAAACACCATGTCGGGACTCATATTTAACCTATTTATTTTTGTCTTAGCCTCCTTTATAGGCTTTGAACTTATATCCAAAGTACCACCCACGCTACACACTCCATTAATGTCCGGAGCAAATGCCATATCCGGCATTACCATTATCGGTGCGGTAGTCGTAGCAGGACAAGTGGACAGTCAAGTAGCCCAAATAATCGGATTTTGTGCTATCGTTTTTGCAACAATTAATGTTGTCGGGGGATTTATGGTAACCGACCGCATGCTCGAAATGTTTAAGAAAAAAGATCGTTCCAATGAGTGAGTTTTTACCTTCTGGCATTCAGGCCATACTGCCTGATATTATTCAACTTGTATATCTTGTAGCAACCGGCATTTTTATTGTCGGGATTAAACGGCTCGGATCCCCGGCAACGGCCCGTTCCGGTAATCAGCTTGCCGCCCTCGGCATGCTAATTGGTCTGGTAGTTACTCTGTTTGACCAACAAATCATTAGTTATGAATATATCATTGCCGGCATTGTAGTGGGTAGTGCCATTGGCGCCTTTGCAGCCAAGAAAGTAGAAATGACCGCCATGCCGGAAATGGTCGCTATTTTTAACGGCTTTGGTGGTGGTGCATCTGCATTGGTCGCCTGGGGCGAATTCAGCCGCACGGCTCCGGAACTTTTTGCCGGACAAGAGATTGCCACTATCGGACTCAGTATTCTGATTGGTTCCATTACCTTTACCGGCAGCTTTGTGGCTTTTGGAAAACTTAAAGGATTTATCAGCGGCAACCCCATTACCTTTCCGGCACAAAACATTTTCAATGCGTTCATCACGGTGGCGGGACTTGTATTAGTCGGATGGCTAACTTTTGATCCTGCCAGCCAGCTTGTTTTCTGGATCATCTTTGGGATTGCCCTCGTTCTGGGTGTGCTTACTGTACTGCCCATTGGCGGGGCCGACATGCCGGTAGTCATTTCACTGCTTAACTCCTACTCAGGAATTGCAGCCTCCATGGCAGGATTTGTCATTAATAATAACCTCCTGATTATCAGTGGTGCGTTAGTGGGTGCTGCGGGACTCATCCTTACCAACATCATGTGTAAGGCCATGAACCGAACCTTGGGCAATGTACTCTTCGGTGCCTTCGGCGGAGATAACGGTGATGACGGCAGCGGACCTGCAGCAGACACCGATAAAACTGTTCACGAGACGACCGCCCAGGATGTTGCGATTCAATGCACCTATGCAGATAAGGTTGTCATTACACCCGGCTATGGATTAGCAGTCGCCCAGGCACAGCACGTACTAAAGGAAGTGGTTGACAAGCTTGAAAAGAAAGGCGTTGAAGTTAAGTATGGCATCCACCCGGTCGCGGGACGTATGCCCGGACATATGAACGTATTGTTAGCCGAGGCTGATGTGCCCTACGATCAGCTTTATGACATGGAACAGATTAATCCTGAATTTAAGTCTACCGATGTCGTACTTATTATCGGGGCCAATGACGTAGTAAATCCTGCAGCAAAAACTACAGAGGGAAGCCCCATTTACGGTATGCCAATCTTACATGTGGATGAAGCTGAGCGTACCATTGTCTTTAAGCGGAGTTTAAGTCCCGGATTTGCCGGTATCGATAACGCCCTCTTTTATGAAGAATCTAACCAGATGTTCTTTGGGGATGCCAAAGAAACCCTGCAGGATCTCTCCCAGGCGTTGAATGAAGTTTAAGTACTATAAAGGACGGGAACTTGGGGATACAGCATGCACTTTGACTAATTAGCCCCGCATGCTTTTCCGGCAGTAGGGGTAACCCTAACTCCTAGTGCCAGTGATGCTGACTCCTGGTGTCAGTGA
>CAYXVW010000221.1:0-4255 GCA_964468695.1 uncultured Balneolaceae bacterium
TCATTGCTAACCCTCTATTATTTTATTAAACCTATTTCGTATACTATGTTAAAGGAGCAAAAATTCTTCTTAGTTCCTTTTGGCTCAATCTTAAAAATCGATTCTCAATTTAAAGAGAAAGTTATTTGTCTACTGAAGATCTATCTGTACAAACCTATTTATCTTATAATAGATAAGAAATAACTGTAAATAAAAAAGCCCTGCATTAAATAACACAGGGCTTCTCTTTTAACAAATGGGTAATCTCACTAGTATGATCAAATTATATGAATCCAATCATATTCATATAATTTTAGGACTCCTCAATTCTAAAGGTCACCGGTAGAGAATATTTAACTTTTACAGCCTTTCCATCCTGCTTTCCAGGAGTAAATTTAACCTTTTTGATCGCTTCTACTGCAGCCTCGCCACAACCTCCGCCAATGTCTCTTAACACCTCTGGATTTTGGGCATTCCCGTTTTCATCTACAATAATTTGCAGGTAAACTCGTCCCGATATACCCTCGTTTACTGCTTTTTGGGGATATTTTATTTTTTTGTAAAGGGCAGATAATCCTCCCTCTATTTCTGGCATGACATCGACAACAGTGTGTATTTCATCCGTTGAATCCTGACTCATCGCAGGCCGACTAAATACAAAAGTAAAAAGAAGACATGCGAACAAACCCATTGAAAAACTTGACGAAAGAACGATATTTTTTTTAGAAATCTGCATGATATTTATTTAAGCGGTTGTAATTAAAAGGGGATGGTTTAATGTTTTAGTTTTGACGGTTTAAAGTAAGTATTAAAATTTGATATGGGATTACGGGGTTATAGCCTAAAAACCATTGAAAGTCTCCTGATCCTCTTCAAAAAGGGCCTTTTCATTTTTACCATTATCCTCTTCGGTAGAATAGTTTTCGTCGTAATAATTACTGGATTTGGACATTCCATTATCACTATATTCGTTTGAAGATAATTTTCCTTTGTGCTCTTCAAAATCATCTCCTTCATTTTCCATATTGCCGGTAGCATTGGCTTTACCGACCAAAGATTCGAGGGAGTCTATAATTTTCGTTAATTCTTTAGCCTGAGATGATAATTGCTCCGCTGAACTTGCGGATTCTTCAGAGTTGGAAGCGTTACTCTGCACATTTTTATCCAGCTCGTGCATCACAGAATTCATCTCTTCGATACCCTTACGCTGCTCAGATGATGCCGCTGATATTTCAACAACCAACGTATTTACATCGCTCACACTTTCCTCAATTTGCTGAAGGTTTTCTGAAACTTCATCAGCTACTTTTGCTCCTCTTTCCGAGCTCTCCTGGGAACTCTCAATCAATTCAGAAGTATTTTTAGCAGCTTCAGCACTTCGTTGCGCCAAGCTTCTCACCTCTTCTGCAACCACAGCAAACCCCTTGCCCGCCTCACCAGCCCGGGCAGCCTCTACCGCAGCGTTAAGCGCTAATAAATTGGTTTGGAAGGCTATATCATCAATGGTTTTAATAATCTTTGACGTTTCTAATGAAGATTCGTGGATCTCCTCCATAGCCTCATTCATTCGCTTCATCGCTTCCACTCCGTCCTCTACGCGCGGTCCGGCCTCTTTCATTGCCACTTCGGCTTGTTTGGCATTTTCAGCGGTCTGTTTAGACTGTGCTGAAATCTCCTCAAGAGAAGCCGTAGTTTGTTGTAGTCCGGCTGCCTGTTGGTTCGAACTTTCAGCCAACTCCTGACTTGTACCGCTCATCTGTATTGCGGATTCATTGACCTGTTGTGCTCCTGCAGAAAGACGTTCAATTATATCATTCAAAACATTATTTATAGACATTCGCATGAATAACCCAAATACGATTGCACCAGCTAAAGCCAAAAGAACCCCGATACCCAGAAATGAGACATACCTCGTTACAGTAGAACTCATCAGCTCTCCCTGCTCATCGGCCCAGGCTTTGGACTGGTCAGCTAATGTGGCGGCATTATCAATAATCTGATTATAGGCTTCTATCCTGATCTGCTCTTGTTTATCTACAGTATTACGGGCCGTAATCATCGCTTTAATGGCCTCAACATTGTCATTGAGCACAGCGAGAGCAATACTCAGTAACATATCTCCTTCAGGATCCGATACTCCCTTATATAAGTCACCCAGTTCTGAGCGAAGATTGTCAAAATCAGACTCCAGACTTGCCAGCTGATCAGCATTATTTAAAGCTTCTGACTGCCATAATGCACTGGTATTGTTTAAGAACTTTTTAGTGATCTCATCAGCTTTTGCAATCTTTTCCTGAACTTCCTGTATCTCCTGGGCATTGTTAAGCGTTTGAATTTTTGAGGTACCAATGGCCACATATTCATCCATGCTGCTTACAAATTCCCCGGATGCCTCTCCCGTATTCCTTCTATATTGGATTAAATCCTGTATTGCCTGATGAAAAAGCTCTACTGCTTCAGAATAATTGACATGCGCTTGTTCAATATCATTGAGTTCGGCTTTAAATTCCTGAAGGTCATAGCTTTCGGCCAGAGTCTTGCCACTGTCGATTTCTGTTTTTACCTGCTCTAAACGGCTGGTCGCCTTTTCATATAGTTCCTCTTCATGAGTTCTGCTATACATTGAAAGGTTATAGCCAGTCTCCCACATGTTCTTTTCTATAGAATTTGCAACATCCCATTCAGATATATTTACATCGACAAGTTGATCAGAATAGTTGTTAATCGTATAGAGGGAAACAATAGCCGCTAGACCAACAATCAGGGTGATTGCCGAACCCCCAACCACGATATACATAATACGTTTACCGATTGTTTTGTTGGCATTACCCGTATTTGATAAAAATTTATCGAAAAGGTCTTTGACAAAGCTCATATGAGAGGCATTTTAATTTCTGATGGTATCTTGAATGTATGTATAGGGATAAAGAATACTGCAGAGACCCCGAATAATTAACATTTTTCTCTTTTCTCTAGCTCTAACTATGTTATGTTATCGGAGGAATTAAGGGTTTCTTAAGAAAAAATTTAGAATCAATCTGTAACCCTTCCCATTATTCGGCCTGCTATATCAGAAGGCATTATTAATATCAATAAGGAGTTTTTATATTCTTCCTCCTTATTTTTAGGCTATGCTAAATTTGCTATAAAGATGGAAAAACTGAGTACAAAAGAAATTCTACACCAAAACCTGGAACGTACAACACCGGGTAAACTGGGAGATGTAAAAATACTGCTCCATAATGTCCGCAGCATGCATAATGTGGGTGCGGCCTTTCGAAGTGCTGATGCTTTTGGCATTAGCCAATTATTGCTCTCGGGATATACTCCTACTCCGCCGCGTCCTGAAATCAGTAAAACAGCTATAGGGGCCGAAAAGCATTTAGAGTGGCAATCATCTGAAAATCCTGTCCAAACGATTAAAGAATTAAAAAAAGAAGATTATCGGCTCGTAGCGCTTGAACAGATGACAGGAAGTGTTCTGCTTCCCAACTATACACTGCCGAAAAAACAGAAAATTTGTTTATTATTTGGAAATGAAGTAACGGGAATCGATGAGGAGTTACTCCCTCATATCGACGATTTTGTAGAAATTCCGCAATATGGACACAAACACTCCCTGAATGTATCCGTTACGGTTGGCGTAGCCCTCTATGCCTTCCTGGAAAAGTACTGGTAGTCAATAGGTAATAGTTCCCCTAACTTAAAAAGAATAGAAGAGTGTTAAACGAGGTACAAGATCAGTATCGGGACTATTTCCCTGTTCATCCACCCTGTACAGTACTGATTCAATATTAGGAATCAAGTGTACCTGCTCTGCTAAGCTGATGTCAATCCCTCCCACTAAAAAAAGCGGCTTTCCCTGGTCACTCATCGGTAAATAACTGTTGGATGGTCCTCCGGCATAAGGATCGAGCAGGTGATCGGCCCGGATAAAGCCATGAAGCGTATCATTTAGCTTTGCATTGGCAAAGACAGAAACAAGATCCAATTCAGTAGGCCCAGTTCCCAGTAGAGCTTCAAGGTGCTGGCGGGCATACAGAACTCCAACATTTAATTCCTCAGATTCATAGCCGGAAAAGCCCTGAAGGGTAAAACGATCCCGTGCACCCGGTTCATTGCCGGTAGCGTTATAGTCAAAATAGCCCTGAATAACCCAATTCTCAGTGATGTAGTAACCCAGGGCAGCCATGACCTTTTTTCCTTTGTTCATCTCGGTTCCATTACTATTCCCATTTCCCAGGAATAAATGGTAGTTCCATCTTTCCTCACTGCA
>CAYXVW010000222.1:0-4251 GCA_964468695.1 uncultured Balneolaceae bacterium
ATAATCATTTGAAGCCATTGGGAGCTTCTTTTCTAATGATTGATCATGCGACTCGATAACTACTACGGTATCAAACGCCGAAAAGTCCACACGACTGTATATATCGCAAGCCCGTTTAAAATTATCTTCGTTAATCACTTGTGGGGCAAATAAAATTCGGATGTCATCCGAAAGGTCACCATGATTTTTTCGGGAGGTATTGATTCCTTCTTCTATCTGCTGTCTAGAATAGGATGTAATGTTCATAGTAAATTTGGCTGATCAAGTTCATTAGGAATAAAACGCAATGGCTAACCAGTTATTATCGAATTGAAAACTACAAACTTTAGCTTGTTTGTCATTATCTAATTTTGCTAAAAAATCATCTTCATCTCTCTGCACATAAACGTCTTTCATATTTAACCGGAGCCCTTTGCCCCGAAGCTTAATATAGGCTTCTTTAATGGTCCATAACCGGATGGTAGAAACAGTATCCCCCACATCTTTTTCTTTCGGATGCATGATCCTAGTTCTTAGCCCATCGGCCACCGTGCGATCTGTGGGTTCCAGATCAATTCCGATCGGATGTTCTTTGGCAATACCGCACAATACTCTGTCATTGGTATGTGCAATGCTTACTTCAAACTGCTCCGAATGAGTTTTAGCAAAAGGATTTCCCCATTCATTCTTCCAGATCAAAAATTCTTTCTCAGGCAATTCCCACTCATGAGCTAATTCTTTAAATAAGAGCCGGGAGCTCACAAACTCCCGGCGGCGACTTTCACTTTCTAACTGATTCAATTCTTTCCGTTCTTCCCCATGCAACCTATTCAGTTGCTTTGAGGAAGGTTCAGTGATGTCATCGAGAGCAAATATGGCCTCAAAAGGCAGCGAAATTTGATCCCGATTAAATATATTTCCCATTCTGATAATGAAAGTTTATTGGCTCAATTTTTCTTTCCTACAGCTTAAAATCGATAAAATTGTGATATTATAAAACTATTCAGCCATAACAAGAAAAAACTCACAATTTTGTGGCTAATTCCCTATTTTTAGCGACTTAGCAATACCTCTTTAAACAGAATTAAATTTCATCTTATTCTCATGAGCAATACTGAGTCCTCAGTAAGTGAACAACACGAAATACGTCTTGAAAAACTAAAAGAGTTGCGGAAAATGGGGGAAAACCCTTATCCCTATGACTTTGAGGTAACACACAAAAGTAAATATATCCTTGATCATCCCGAATTAATAAAAGAAGATGATCAGGATGAGGACGATGTTGAAAAGGTTTCGGTAGCGGGACGAGTAATGACGCGTCGAATCATGGGAGGATCAACCTTTTTTAACCTGCAGGATTCAGAAGGACAGATTCAGGTTTACATCCGTAAAAATGATGTGGGCAAGGAAAAATACAACGAAGTATTTAAAAGGCTAACCGACATCGGGGATATTGTTGGAATCAAAGGCCACGTATTTAAAACCGGAACCGGTGAAACCACTGTTTACGCGAAAGAATTCCAGCTCTTAAGCAAAACCCTCCGCCCAATTCCCCTCCCAAAGGAAGTAGAGGAAGACGGAGAAACCAAAGTATATGACGCTTTCTCGGATAAAGAACAGCGGTATCGTCAGCGGTACCTGGATCTAATCGTTAATCCTGAAGTCCGTGATGTATTCCAGCAACGAACGGAAATGGTGCAGGCCATGCGGAACTTCATGAATAACAAAGGATATATGGAGGTAGAAACGCCCATCCTGCAACCCATATATGGTGGCGCCTCGGCTGAGCCCTTCGTGACCCATCACAATGCGTTGGATATGAAACTATACCTGCGTATTGCCAATGAGTTATATCTCAAAAGGCTGATTGTCGGAGGATATGACGGCGTATATGAATTTTCAAAAGACTTCCGCAACGAGGGACTTTCCCGGTTCCATAATCCCGAATTCACCCAGGTCGAATTATATGTAGCCTACAAAGATTACAACTGGATGATGGATTTTGTGGAGAAAATGATAGAAAGCGTGGCCAAGACATTACACGGATCTGCTACCGTTCAGGTTGGTGACAATGAGATTGACTTTTCTTCCCCCTGGCCTCGCATACCTATGTTCGAAGCTATTGAAGATGAAACCGGTAAAGACCTGTATGGCAAAGAACTAAATGAATTAAAAGAAATAGCTAAGGAACTTCATATTGAGCTGGAAGATAGCTTTGGGAAAGGAAAAATTATCGACGAAATATTCGGAGAATATGTTGAGCCTAACCTTATTCAACCGACTTTTATCACTGATTATCCCATTGAAATGAGTCCCCTTGCCAAGAAGCATCGCGAAAAAGAGGGATTGGTTGAACGTTTTGAATGCATCTGCAATGGCAAAGAAATTGCCAATGCTTTTTCTGAACTCAATGATCCGGTTGATCAGCGTGAACGGTTCGAAGAGCAGGCACGTCTGCGTGCCGAAGGTGATGAAGAAGCAATGGCCATTGATGAGGATTTTCTGCAAGCGCTGGAATATGGTATGCCTCCCACCGCGGGACTCGGTATCGGTATCGACCGATTGGCTATGATTATGACCGATTCCGATTCTATACGTGACGTACTCTTCTTTCCGCAGATGAAGCCGGAAAAGTAATAACAACCATCATGAATTTCGAGTGGTACCTGGCCAAACGATACTTCCAAGGCAAACGTAAAGACTCCAGCTTTTTATCGTTTATTAAAGCTATGGCCATTACGGGCGTAGCCGTGGGATCGGCCGGGCTGCTCATTGCTCTTTCCATTGTACACGGTTTTAAGTCATCTATAGACAGCAAGGTTTTAGGCTTTGCTCCTCATTTTACTGTTACTACCTTCAGCAGTGGTGAGCCAATATTACGGGCGGATACTCTTCTCACAACGCTACAGGATTATCCTGAAATAGAGCAGGCACAAGCCGTAATTCACGGCCAAGCCATGATTCAGTCGTCTGATGGAGTTAAAGGTATTTTAATAAAGGGGGTAAACCAGGAAGGCGATGTCACTGACATCAGAGAGTATATCCATCGCGGAAAATATAACCTGGACGAAGATAGTACCGGTCTGCCCGGCATGGTCATAGGCTCAAAGCTGGCTAAGACTTTAAATGCAGACATAGGTACTAAACTTACCGCTTATACCGTAGAAGGACTTCCTTCACCGCTGAGTTCGCCAGAAATCAAGCAGTTTAGATTGAGTGGTATTTATCAGACGGGCATCGGACAGTTCGATGAAACTTTTGCATTGGTTGCCCGTCCCCATACCCAAGAGCTTTTCGGGACTCCACAAAACGAGGCCTCACAGATAGAAATCCGCCTTGAAGATTACACGCAGATACCCGAGTTCAAGCAACAAATAAGTGCCCATCTGGACTTTCCATACTTTGCTGAAAGCATTTATGAAAAACACAGCAGTATTTTTGCGTGGATCGATTTACAGGAGCAAACCATCCCTTTTGTTATCGGGGTCATGATTATTGTTGCGGCTTTTAACCTTATCGGCACGGTTCTGATGATGGTACTGGAGCGAACCAAAGACATAGGCATCCTTAAGACAATGGGAGCCAACGACAAAAGCATCCGCTATATATTTTTGCTCGAAGGCCTTTTTGTAGCTATATCCGGACTGCTTATCGGTATTGCTTTATCCCTTTTATTTGCCTGGCTCCAATCTACCTATCAGCTTATCCCTCTTTCAGAGGAAAACTATTACATGGCCTATGCCCCGGTAGAACCACATGGACTTGATTTTGTAATTGTCGCGGGTGTTACCCTTTTGCTTTGTGCCCTTTCTTCATATCTCCCTGCACGCATAGCTGCCAAAACAGATCCACTGAAGGTTATTGCCTACGGCAGGTAATTTAGATAATAGTTATTGATTAACTGTTAACTGTTAATTAGTGACCTTAACTATACTCCAATTAACCAATACGACGGTACTAATACCGTCCACGGATATTGGGACGAATCTCATCTTCATATAGACGACGGAGCTTCTTATGTACCTCTCCTGACAGAGGCTCGAAAGATGAAGCGCCTGTATTACTTTTTACATGACCCTCTCTGGTTGCACCAGGGATAACCGTTGTTACCTCCGGATGATCTAAAATCCATCGTAATGCAAGCTGGGGCATCTCGCCATCGGGCATTATATCTTCAATTTTTCGTGCGAACTGAACAGCCTTTTCGAACTTAATACCTGCAAAAGTTTCTCCTACATTAAATGCCTCGCCATCGGCATTAAAATTTCGATG
>CAYXVW010000223.1:0-4235 GCA_964468695.1 uncultured Balneolaceae bacterium
CAAGATTCCAAATTCTTTACCCGATCACGAAATATCCTTGACAACTCTGACCACCAACTGATAACGACTTCTAAAAATCTTCTCGAATTCTTAGCCGTTGTCACCCGTAATTCAGGATATGGCCTCAAAACAGATTTAGCATTAGAAATCCTTGATGATATTATCCAAAGTATTGAAGTACTGTACCCCAGCCAGGATTCCCTGGCGATATTTCTGGAATTGATGAATCGCTATAAACCAACTGGATTAAAAGTACATGATTTTGAAATTATAAGTATTGGATTAGCTGCCAGCGTACATCAGGTAGCGACATTTAATGAAAAGGATTTCAAAAACATAAAAGAAATCTCACTTCTGGAAATGTAAAATGGCTGACTATTCTTTAACCAGCACTTCAAGACGGACAGGTCTCGCTCTTAGATTGCTTTCAATTCATTTTAAGCCCGAAAGTTCGTTACTTAATTAATTCAACCTCAATATGCCTTCCCCTGATGTACAGCCTACGTAGCTACAACTACTTTGGTCTCCTACGCACCATAGCATGTATTCTAACCATTTTGGAGTGGAAGTAATGCTTCGGCCACGGTGCTCGGAGTAGCCCCAAGGTCCTTAGGTAGCCAGCCATTTAATTACGTTCCAGCAGTTTTTCTTTTGCAATACAGCCATCCGGCAAAAGAGATTAAAAGCCAGAATAGCCCATAAAACATTGGTACGAAGGTCAGGTAAATTCCTCCCATCACAACAGAAGGACGTTGTTCGCCCGCTGCTTGTACGGCCTCAAGCATTTGAAAAGTTTGGATTGGAAATACAAGGAGTCCAACAAACAAAGCGAAAAGTCCGGCACCTAAAATGTAATTTCTATCTTTTGGGGTCTGTTGAGTGGAATCAACCCTAATCATTTTAACAATACCTGCTAAACCAGAGATCGTTATTACTATCATGAATAGTGGAAATTGTTCTACAAACGCATCTATAAAATATTCCATCCACATAGTTAATTGTTTTTACATATTTCGATTGTCTGCTCTGGCCGTATTATAACGGTTTGTATTTCCATTGAAACGGATTCTCGATGAATAACAGCTAAAATGCGATAAACAATGGCTATTTATTTGCCAACAAATTTGAAAAACAAGAGTAATACGGTAAAATTTGCTAAAAACTAAGAAATGATAGCTTTTGGAACGACGACAAGTTTTAATTCATAGCGCCTATTGGATATCAGCATTCGTAATTTTTACGCTGTGCTACACCTTTATTGATTCCACAAGCCAAGGACTGATTTATGCCAGTGTTAGTGTACCGCTGACCATAGGAATAACTTATCTGTTTATTTATTGGACCGTACCCTCTTTTCTTTTCAAAGGAAACCATATGCTGTTTGCGCTTTTGACCGCAACAATCGTACTGGGAGTTTTAAATATCCAGATCGTTTTCGCATTAGTCCAACGCATTTTTTTAGCTGAAAATATCGGGGCTGAATCTGCTTTCATTCCTTGGGATACGCTCTATCTGATCATTGCCACAATCCTATTTTCTCTACCGGCAATAGCATACGAAACGTTGCGGAATTGGAATAATAAACAACAAGAAGTGACCCGGCTGCATCAAAATGATAAAGAGGAACACATTGAAGTAAAAAGTGACGGTAAAACATACCGAATTGCATGTGGCGATATCCACTTTATCGAAAGCTATGGAGATTATGCTCACATTCATTCGGCAGATCAAAAGATAATCACACGGATGACGCTCAAAAAGTTGGATGAGCTATTGCCAAACTTTGTACGAGTTCATCGTTCTTACATTGTAAACCCTGACTTCTGTCAAGCATATAATCTGGATGAGATCATTATTGAAGAAAAGGAAATTCCGGTTGGCAGGACCTATAAAGAAACAGTATCCAACGTTTTTAATTCACAATAGAACGGTCGCCTATCCTCCCTTCAAAAAAGTTAACGGGTGGGATTAAGTAGCTGCCGCTTAATTCGGCAGTCTCTCTCTACTCCGCCGGACTCCAATCGTGATCTCCTTCAGCAGATGATGCGTTATCTGTTAAATTAATTATCGGTCCGCTGCCGTCGACGTTTACCACATAGATATCCGAATCTTCGCGATCATAATCATAACTGGAAAAGGCAATTTTAGTCCCGTCCGGGGAAAATACCGGATTACTGTCAAGTGGCGAATCCTTGGTCAGTTTGGTCCGTCCGCTGCCATCGGAGTTCATTATATAGATATCCATAGAGTTGCTGAAGGGATGGTGAAAAGCGATTTTGCTTCCGTCCGGAGAAAACACCGGGTCCCCTTCAGCTACGATCGGATTGTCAGTGACGTTGGTCTTCTCACTGCCATCAGGGTTCATCAAGAATATCTCCTGATCCCCGTATCTGTGGGTGCCATCCCAGCCAGAATAGGCAATTTTGCTTCCATCCGGCGAAAATGTCGGTCCCAAGTCATTAGTTGAATTGTCAGTAAGTTGTGAAAGCTCGCTCCCGTCTGCGTTCATTATAAATATCTCCCAGTCATTGCCGTCGCTATCCGCAAAGACAACCCTGCTCCCATCCGGGGAGAACTCCGGATCCAGAGGGCCACTTAAATCACCAGTCAGTTTAGTCATTCCGCTGCCGTCGGTATTCACTGTAAAGAACATACAACACTCGTCACCGTCGGAACCCAAAAAGATAATCTTACTCCCATCCGGTGAAAGTGCCGGCTCCACTACATCCGCATCGGCCCCATTGTCAGCAAGTTGTGTGAGCCCGCTACCATCGGCGTACATTACGTAGATCCCCCAACTTGGATCGGAAATAACAGGCCCTTCGGCCTCGAACCTCGAAAAAGCTATTTGGGTCCCATCCCGGGAAATGATCGGATTTCCGTCATCCGCCGAACTCTTGGTCAGTTGGGTCTGTCCGGTGCCATCAGCATTCATCACGTAAATATCGTCATCCCCGCCCCTATCGCTTACAAAGACGATCTCGTTGCTCAATGTGTCAGGAGGATCGGGTTCAGGTTCGTTAGGATCCGGTTCAGATCCGGCGGGATCGCTGCAGCTGACTATCATAACTGAAATAAATATTGTTATGATATAAACAGGTAGGCACTGTTTATGTCTTTCTCTGTAATACATGGTATTCCTCGTTAAACTCTCTTTTAACCCCAGTTACTTCGCTGTTTTCTATGAACGGGCGGAAAATGGGGTTTTGCTGGTCTTTTTAGTACAGGTAATATGGAAAGATCCCCATAAGGTTGCAAATACATTGATGCGTTTGCATTACCTTAGCGGAAGCAGCCTATCCCTTCAATAGGAATATATCAATCCTTCCCACATCTGCTTGCAACAACTTAAACTATTATTCCGGAAGGCTTTAATTCTATAGTCTGTACATATATCAACAATTATTTTCAACGAACCACCGGGAACTGTGCAATGCGCAACGTAGTTGCCCCATAAGGAATGAGGGTCACCTCCTCGGCAGGAACATCCTTTGTACCATCATCCTGTCCGTATCGATGCTGTCCACTTACGGGCAGCGGTCCGGCGGAATGCCTATACATAGTCCACTCTTCTACCGGCTTAGCTTTTGCCTTTAGCTTCACTGGTACATTTTCCAGGTTCCACGGATATTTACCGGATTTATCTTCCTCATAGACCAATTCGAAATCCATCTTGTCAATAGTTTCTTCCGTCAGACCATAATTCCAGGAGTCGGCAGGATAAACTTCTTTATAAGGATGCTGAATACGCCAGTTACCCTCTTCAGCCGGCCTTTCCTCCCAACGTTCATTGATTTTCAGCCCATATACTAACGGCCCCCGTTCTATACCGACTGATTGCTCGGCCCAGCGACTAACACGTACATCCATCGGGATCTCCAGCGTAACCGAATCTCCATCCAACCACCTTCGGTCTATAGTTATCATCTGGCCATCGGTATGCTCTTTAACCTGATCCCAGGCTCTGCCATTAATTTCAATATTTGCCTCATCAGCCCATTCCGGAATCCGTAATTTAAGTGGAAATTTTACCCGACTTGAAGTTTTTATCATGAAATTGATGCTATCATCAAAGGGATAATCCGTCTCTTCAATTACGGTGATTTCAGTGCCATCTCCTACTTTGGCCGTAACCTCGCTGGAAGTATAGATCATAGCCGCCAGTCCGTTATCATCAGTGGCATACCAGAGATTTTGTGTCAGCTTAGGCCATCCCTGGTGCATATTTGTGGTAC
>CAYXVW010000224.1:0-4211 GCA_964468695.1 uncultured Balneolaceae bacterium
ATACTAAGGGTATGCCATTCACCCAGACCCACGACGCTATCATTTCAACACTTCCCGCTCACAGCCTTTCTTCAATCTTCAACATATCTATACCAGACGAACTGAACCGTCTTCCCTATGCTCCATTAAGCGTAATCGCACTGGGATTCAGATCTGGCCAAATCGCACACTCATTGGACGGTTTCGGAATGCTCATTCCCGAAGTGGAAGGTCGCCGCACTCTAGGTGTACTTTTTTCATCTACTCTCTTCCCGAATCGGGCGCCCAAGGATCATGAGCTGTTGACTTGTTTTATTGGAGGGGCCCGAAACCCCCAGCTGGCTTCCAAGTCTCAACAGGAACTTCAATCTATTATTATAGATGAAATAGGTGAATTGCTTAATATTTCAGGCGATCCGGTTTTTACTCATCATCGCTATTGGAAAAAAACTATCCCTCAATACGAGGTGGGATATGACCAATATTTAAAGCAGATCGAAGAGACCGAAAAAAAATATAACGGACTTTTTCTGGATGGTAATTTCCGGGGCGGCGTTTCCGTGCCCGATTGCATTCTATCCGGATTCGAAACTGCTAAAAAGGCAGAAGCATTTCTTGAATCACTTTCCATCTGAAGAATGGCTATCCCATCAATTCTGTAAATTTTTTTATACCTTACAATATTGAAAAAATAAGTATTTCTCAGTCAAGGAAATCCGAAAATAAAGCAACACAGAATTATGGCTAATGCATTTTTTGAAATTCGGGAACCGGAGAACGAGTCCTATAACTCATACGCTCCAGGCACTCCCGAACGCGAAGAGTTACGTGAAGAGATCAATCGTTTAAAGAATCAGGAAATTGAAATTCCGGCCATTATTGGCGGGAAGGAAGTAAAAACCGACCGACAAGAGGATGTGGTAATGCCACACAACCACGGTCACAAGTTAGGCACCGTTCATTTATGTGGCCAAAAAGAGGTGGACATGGCTATAGAATCCGCTCTAGAGGCACGCCAACAATGGGCTGACATGCCGTGGGAAGAACGCGCCTCCATCTACTTAAAAGCTGCAGATCTTGTTACCGGTCCCTACCGATATACTATGAACGCCTCTACCATGTTGGGACAGTCCAAAACCCCGCATCAGTCCGAAATTGAAGCGGTAGGAGAATTTGCTGACTTCCTGCGATTTAATGCCTATTACCTGCAGGAAATCTATGAAAAGCAGCCTTACTCTCCCGAGGGTATGTGGAACCGCATGGAATACCGTCCGCTCGAAGGCTTTGTGTTTGCGGTTACCCCCTTTAACTTTACGGCCATTGCCGGCAACTTGCCGCTGGCTCCTGCACTCTGCGGAAACGTTTCCCTCTGGAAACCCGCAACTTCATCTATCTATTCCAGCTATTTCATTATGAAGATACTAAAAGAAGCAGGAATGCCTGATGGCGTGATTAACTTTCTGCCGGGAAGTGGTGCAGATGTGGGCGATCCGGTTGTGGAAAGTGAACATCTCTCAGGATTACATTTCACCGGATCTACCAATACTTTCCAATATCTTTGGAAAAGTATAGCTGAGAATATCGAAAAATATAATACGTATCCACGTATTGTTGGTGAAACAGGCGGTAAAGATTTCATCTTTGCTCATGAATCAGCGGATGTCGATGCCCTGGTTATTGCTGCTATTCGGGCTGCCTATGAATACCAGGGTCAAAAATGCTCAGCGGCTTCCCGCATGTATATTCCGGAGTCAATCTGGGATGAATTTCGTGACAAGTTCCTCGATGAAGTCAAGGATGTAAAACATGGCGATGTAGAAGACTTCACCAACTTTATGGGGGCGGTAATCGACCAGAAAGCATTCGACAATATCACTTCGTATATCGACTATGTAAAAGAGTCGGATGATGGTAAAATTCTCTACGGCGGTAATTATGACGATTCCGAAGGATACTTTGTAGAACCGACGTTAGTGCTGGCCCATGATCCAAAATTCAAGACTATGGAGGAGGAAATTTTTGGTCCGGTGCTTACCGTTTATGTCTATGAAGATGACAAATTTGAAGAGACACTTGAACTCTGTGATAATACCTCCCCCTATGCATTAACCGGTGCCATATTTGCCCAAGAGCGCTATGCGCTTAAGAAGATGGCCGATTATCTGCGTCAGGCCGCCGGCAACTTTTACATCAATGATAAACCGACAGCAGCTATTGTCAATCAGCAACCTTTTGGAGGTGCCCGGAAATCCGGAACCAACGACAAAGCCGGCAGTGCTGCCAACCTGATGCGCTGGATATCGGTTCGATCCATAAAAGAAACAACCGTACCAGCCAAAGATTGGACCTATCCTTATATGGATGAAGAGTAAATCTCAGAAAGATCTGCAATACATTAATTTTCAACTGATTATTATTACAAAAGGCCCGACCATAAAGTCGGGCCTTTTGTTCTTCCCACTAAGAAATATGTAGCTATTAGCTATTCAGAATCTTCTATCCCCAGATCTGCTTTTAATTCCTGGAGCTCTTCTTTAAAGCTTGAGTACTGATCTTTAAGGTCACTTTTTATGGATTCAAGATTCTCAATTGAACCGGACTTCACCTCTTCATAGGTCGAATTAAGCTGTTCTCTTTCATCCTGTAAATTATTCCATCGTTCTTCAATTTCGGGCTCGATCTCTTCAGACTGTTCATTAATGGCCTCCTCAACCTGTGCCATCTCTCTATCGAGCTCTTGCTCCAGTTCCTCCAGTTCGCTCACAAATTCCTCGCCCATCTCATCCATCTGATCCTGCATGGAATTCGTAGCATCCTCGGTTGTCTGTTCTGCGTTTTCCTGCATCTGATCAGCCTCTTCCTGAGAACTTTCAGAGCAAGCCGAAAATAGCAACGCAAAAGACAATACAATGACTGATAAAATAGTATGTTTCATAGTATTTGACTGTTAAAAATTATTAGTTAACATTAATAGCTGTGATAGCAATTCGTTACTTTCTGATACTTAATTATATTTCAGATGTTCCTTGCACTGGCAAATCTTAATGACAAATGTCCTTTCCGGACAAACCACTTTTAAGACCTATCTATTATGGTAATTAGTATTTTAGGATGTGGATGGCTGGGCCTCCCTCTCGGAGAACACCTTCGCGATAAAGACAATATGATTAAAGGATCGACCACCACACCCGATAAGCTAGCACTTCTCAAAGGCAAAAATATTACCCCCTACCTAATCAATTTCAACCCTGAAATAAATAAGGAAGCAGATCAAAGCTTTTGGGATTCAGATCTTTTAATCCTGAATATTCCTCCGGGACGTAAACGAGACAACGTCGAGACTTTCCACGAACAACAGATAAAGGCTATTATAAAACAGTTAAAAGGCTCAACGATATCTCATCTTATCTTTATAAGCTCTACTTCGGTCTATCCTCCTAAACCAGGCATTGTTACCGAAGAAGATGCCCAGCCGGGCAAAGCAGCCCGAAACTCCGGAAATGCTCTCTTAACAGCCGAAGAACTATTACAGGAGCAACCCACATTTGATACGACTATTATCAGGTTTGGAGGACTTTATGGCTACGATCGTCACCCGGTTACTCATTTGTCGGGACGTAAGAATCTTAACAAAGGGAATGCTCCTGTTAACTTAATTCACCAGGATGATTGTATAGGAATTATCCGGGAAATTATTGATCAGGATATCCGTAACGACGTCTTTAACGGTGTTTCAGATGCCCATCCCCCTAAACGAATGTATTATCCGGCTGTTGCCCGGGAGCGGGACCTGCCGCCACCACAATACGCAGAGGATAAAGAGGAAGGCTATAAAGTTGTTTCCAACCAGAAGCTAAAACAAGTTCTCAACTACAAATTTAAGTATCCTAACCCAATGGACTTTTGATAATAATAGCTTTGTATAGCAACTAACCATGATTAAGGTAATCTTATCAATTCTGAAATATTAAAGCTCCCATGAAATTAAATATTCACAATTACGAAGCGGATGATATCACTGTTGAATACGACCAGGAACGGTGTATCCATGCTGCTGAATGTGTCAAAAACCTTCCCTCTGTTTTTAATCCTGATAAAAGGCCCTGGATCCAGCCTGAAAATGCAACCGTGGATCAAATTAAGCGGGTAGTACGGAACTGTCCCACCGGGGCCTTAAAGTACCGCGATACAGATCAGGAAGAGCAACCGGAACCTCAGAATGCCATTATTAT
>CAYXVW010000225.1:0-4199 GCA_964468695.1 uncultured Balneolaceae bacterium
GCTTCCTGCTTTTCCCTCAGCAGCTGGTTAACTTCTTGTTCATTTATTAGCGAAAGACGGGATTCCGTTTTGGCCAACTGTTGTTTATATGTCTCTGCCTCCACTGCTTCTTCGCTCTCTCCCTCAGATTGCTTTCCCCCCTCCTGAACAATCTCCACTTGTACTGTTACCTTGCTATTTTCTGAAATAACTCTCCTTTCTTCAGAAGACGGCAAAGCGTATATATGTTGACTGCTTACCAATATTACAAGCAGCAGTAATATAATGCTTGCCAACCGCATTTGATGATATATTAAATGTTAAAATAAACCCTGAAAATCCATTTTTCGTCCTGCGAATGTTCCAATTATTTATTTATAAGTCAATCCAAGACGAGCAATATTAGCAAAACCTAATATTGAATACAGGATATATTACTAAAGACAAAAACAGCACAGATATGACAAACTCTTTGAAAAGGAAGGGATTATATTTCAAGAAATAAGAACAGCTATGTTATTCCTAAAAAATACGTTGAGAATATTTAGAATCAGAACTACAATTCTAAATACTCGAAGTCATTAGCAACTCGCTTATTGGGCTGCTCAATGATGGTTACGGATAATATCTCCATAATCTACCCATATCCCGGTTAAAACCTAATGATATCATTCTTATTTCCCGACTGCCTTATGCCCCATAGGTAAGCCGTCAATAACATTAAGTGCGGGGGTAGGATCTCCCATAATATAGAAATGAATACCGGGTACTCCTCCTTCCAGTAGTTCAGTACACTGTTGAATTCCCCACTCAATACCGATATTTCGGGCTTCAGTTGGATTGGCCTGCACCTCATCTGAGAGCTCCTCAGGAATATTGAGATGGAAGTATTTGGGCAAAAAGTTAAGATGCCGTTCTCTCGTCAAGATTTTCAGCCCTGGCACAATGGGACATTCGATACCGGCATCGCGGCACTTATCCACAAACCGGAAAAAGGCATCGTTATCAAAAAACATCTGTGTTACAATATAATCTCCGCCCGAATCTACTTTGTTTTTGAGCATCTGGATATCGAAATCAAGATTCGGAGCCTCAAAATGCTTTTCGGGATAACCGGCCACACCTACACAAAAGTTGGTTTCCTGGGCATTCGTGATATCATCCAGATAACGCCCTTCATTCATATCTTTAATCTGCTTGACCAGGTCAACCGCATATTTATTGGTCGTCCCGTTCTTTAAACGCTGCACAGAATTTTCAGCGGCATCTCCCCTGATGGCCAACACATTATCAATGCCGAGATAATTTAGCTCAATCAGGGCATCCTCAGTTTCTTCCTTTGTAAACCCTTCGCATATCAGGTGCGGTACGGGATCCACTCCGTATTTATGCATAATAGCAGCACAGAGTCCAATAGTGCCGGGACGTTTACGTTTAATATGCCGTTTGATTGTTCCATCGCTCAGTTCCTCGTAATGCGATTCGGCGGCATGGTAGGTTACATCAATAAAGGGCGGATCATATTTCATCACCTGGTCAAGCAAGTCAAATACTTTTTTTACGGAACCTCCTCGTTTAGGAGGAATAATCTCAAAGGAGATCAACGGCTCTTCTGCTCGACTATAATGTTCAATAACTTTCATTTAATAGACTATTTATTGTATCTTTGGGTAAGCAAAAAATTTCAGCGGGTCATCGCTATATTGCGTATTTACGCATCAAAGGTAATCACTTGATGACTTAGTTGAAACTTTTTGTGCAAATACAAGTACCTAACAATCGATTACCGACCGAACGATATGACTTTTGACGAAATTCAGGATTTACTGAACGACCGTATTCTTATTCTGGATGGTGCCATGGGCACAATGATCCAGGAACACAACCTTTCTGAAGAAGATTACCGCGGCGAGCGGTTTAGCAACTATACTAAGGCCGAGCTCAAAGGAAACAACGACCTTTTGAGCCTTACCCAGCCGGATATTATCAAAGATATCCACCGCCAATTCCTTGCCGCCGGTTCCGATATTATAGAAACCAATACCTTTAACAGCACTTCTATTTCGCAGGCCGACTACCATATGCAGGACCTGGCCTATGAGCTCAATGTGGCCGCCGCCGAGAATGCACGCGAAGTAGCGGACGAGTTTACGAAAAAGAATCCCGGCAAGCCCCGCCTTGTTGCCGGTGCTATTGGCCCTACCAACAAAACACTTTCTCTTTCGCCGGATGTTGAAGATCCAGGCTACCGGGATATCACTTTCGATCAGCTGAAGGAGTCTTACACCGAACAAATTAAAGGTCTGGTGGACGGCGGGGTCGATATTCTGCTGGTAGAAACCATTTTTGATACACTAAACGCGAAGGCGGCCATTTACGCCATCCACAAATACGGGGAAGAAACCGGTAACGAAATGCCGGTAATGATTTCCGGTACTATTGTAGATCAAAGCGGACGTACACTCTCCGGACAAACAACCGAGGCGTTCTGGATTTCTGTTTCACACACCAAAAATTTACTCAGCGTTGGGCTGAACTGTTCATTGGGATCCAAGCAGATGCGTCCCTATATAGAAGAACTAGCCAACATTGCCGACTGCCATACCAGCCTTTATCCCAATGCCGGCCTGCCAGATGAGATGGGTGACTATAATGAGTCTCCGGAATTTATGGCGGATCAGATGCGTGATTACGCCGAATCCAATTTTGTAAACCTGGTGGGCGGCTGTTGCGGCACTACGCCCGAACATATTGAAGCGATGGCTGAAGCTGCCAAAGAATGTGAGCCGCGTCGGATACCAGACCAAAAGCCGTACCTGCGTCTCAGCGGACTCGAACCCCTGGTAGTACGTCCAGATACCAATTTCGTGAATATCGGCGAGCGTACAAATGTGATGGGATCGCGCAAGTTCAAGCGTCTCATAAAGAACGAGGAATACGAAGAAGCTCTCTCAGTTGCACGACAACAGGTAGAGAATGGTGCCCAGATTATCGATATCAACATGGATGAGGGCATGCTCGAATCTGAAGAAGTGATGGTTGATTTCCTGCAGCTGGTGGCAACCGAGCCGGATATCTCGCGTGTCCCCATCATGATCGACTCGTCCAAATGGTCGGTGCTTAAAGCGGGACTCAAAACGGTGCAGGGTAAATGCGTTGTGAACTCTATAAGCCTGAAAGAGGGCGAGGAAGAATTTAAAGAGCATGCGCGGGAGATCCTCAACTTTGGGGGTGCTGTAGTTGTCATGGGCTTTGACGAAAAAGGTCAGGCCGACAGTTATGAACGTCGCATTGAAATTGCCGACCGGGCCTATCGTATCCTCACTGAAGAGGTTGGGTTTGCTCCACAGGATATTATTTTTGATCCCAATATTTTAACCGTGGCCACCGGTATTGAAGAGCATAATAATTATGCCGTTGATTTCATCCGTGCCACCGAATGGATTAAGGATAATCTACCGCTTGCCAAAGTAAGCGGGGGACTCAGTAATATCTCTTTCTCTTTCCGGGGTAATAATAAGGTCCGCGAAGCGATGCACTCGGCTTTTCTGTATCACGCCATACAAGCCGGACTTGATATGGCTATCGTCAATGCGGGCCAGCTGGAAGTGTATGAAGAGATTCCTGAAAGGTTACGGGAGCTTGTTGAGGATGTGCTGCTCAATCGCCGTGATGATGCCACACAGCGGCTCGTAGATTATGCCGAGGAAATAAAGGATGATAAAACCGAAACTAAGGAAAAGACCCAGGAATGGAGAACCAAATCCGTGGAAGAACGCATCCAACATGCCCTTGTTAAAGGCATTGTGGAACATATCGTGGATGATGTGGAAGAAGCACGCCAAAAGTATGATCAACCTATCGAAGTGATTGAAGGTCCCATGATGTCCGGAATGGATATAGTGGGTGACCTCTTCGGATCGGGCAAGATGTTTTTACCGCAGGTGGTAAAAAGCGCCCGCGTAATGAAGAAGGGTGTAGCACATCTCATTCCCTATATCGAAAAAGAGAAGGAAAAAAATCAAAACAGTGAACCCAAAGCAAAAGTTCTGCTGGCTACCGTTAACGGAGATGTACCCGACATCGGTAAGAATATTGTGGCGGTGGTACTGCGCTGTAACAATTTTGATGTGATAGACTTAGGGGTCATGGTCCCCTCGGATAAAATTCTTGAAGAGGCCCGTAAGAATAAGGTGGATATCATCGGGCTCAGCGGACTT
>CAYXVW010000226.1:0-4183 GCA_964468695.1 uncultured Balneolaceae bacterium
GATGAATTGGATTTAGAAGCCATTTTGGTTTCCGGAAAGGAAGCATATAAAAAGGCGGACGAACTGAATAAGCGTAATATTCCGGTACTTGCTTCGGTTGACCTTCCTGAAAAACCCGAGTGGCTGAAGGAGGACTACGAAGAAAAGGAGGAAGTAACCGATGAGATGGAAGCTTTCCGCAAAAAACAAGAAGCAGCTTATCAGGAAAGTGTACAAAATATAAAGACGCTGCAGGAAGCCGATGTAAGCGTGGGTTATGCCTCCAATGGACTAAAACTGGCAGATACCCAAAAGAATCTGACCGTTCTGAAAGAAGACGGAGACCTGACCAATAGCGAAATTCTAAAACTGATTACGCAGTCAACCGCTGATATTCTTAATTACGGCCAGCGATTGGGAGATATTAAAGTGGGACGGGCCGCCAGTTTTACGATTTTTGATAAGCCTTTCCTTGAAGAGGAAGCGAATAGTGTCTATTCCATTATTAATGGCGAGCTTACAGAAGTTGAATAAAAAAATATAAACTGTTTCGATCTGTTATCATGAAGAAGTTCATACTACTTAGTTGTATTCTGTTATTGATATTGAGCCTTAACGGCTATGCCCAGGAAAAAGGATCGGTACTTATTACCAATGGAACGGTAATCACGATTACTGATGGAACCAAAGAAAATACAGACGTTCTTATTGAGGACGGTATCATTACTGAAATCGGGGAGGGTCTTGAAGCGCCGAACGGCGTAGAGACTATTGATGCCTCCGGAAAGTATGTGATGCCCGGCATAGTTGACGCCCATTCCCATATTGCAGCTGAAGATGTAAACGAATGGACGCATCCGGTTACGGCGGAAGTATCTATGGAGGAGTCTATTGATCCCAACGATATAAACATGTATTGGGCACTGGCCGGCGGCGTGACCAGTATTCACCTGATGCACGGCTCGGCCAATGTAATCGGGGGACAAAATGAGACCCTGAAACTCCGGTATGGAGCAGATATGGACGGCCTCCGGTTTGACGGGGCCCCGCGGACCATTAAGTTTGCACTGGGAGAAAACCCGACACGGGTACACGGACAGAATTTTAATGTGCAGCCGCGTACCCGTATGGGAGTTGAACAGGTGATCCGAGATCATTTTGAGGAAGCACTGGATTATAAGCGTAATCGACAGCAATATCTTGAAGCCAAAGAGGCCTATGAAAGTGGTAACAGAGATAATCCGCCGGTTCCGGTAGCCCGTAATGCCCGGATGGAGGTGCTCGTTGATATTCTGGAAGGAGATATATGGGTGCATTGTCATTCGTACCGGGCTGATGAAATTATGATGCTGATGCTTGTCTTCGATGATTACGACATCGAAAACTTTACGTTCCAGCATGAGAATGAGGCTTATAAAATAGCACCTGAGCTTCGGAAGAATAATGCCTATACCTCGGTATTTTCCGATTGGTGGGCCTATAAATTCGAGGTGTACTACTCGACGGCGTATAACGCTTCCATTCTTAATGCGAACGGAGTTAAAAACAGCATTAACTCTGACAGTGGAGAGCTTATTCGACATCTGAATCATGAGGCAGCCAAGACGGTGCACTACGGCGAAACCTCTAAAGAGGATGCCCTGAAGATGATTACGATCTATCCCGCTGAGCAGCTGGGTATTGATGACAAGGTCGGCAGTATTGAAGAGGGGAAACATGGTGATGTAGCCATCTGGAGTGGGCACCCGCTGAGTATCTACAGTATCGCGAAAAAGACCTTTGTGGATGGGAAGAAGTACTTTGATCGCGAAGAAGATCCCAATGATATGCGCGTGAAAATAGATCCGGAGGCCGACTATGACGAAGCATCCCGTCGCTGGTATGAGGAAGGGGGGCGACATGGAGACAGTTGCCTGAGAGGCGCTGAGATCCGCTTTAGTAAAAACGGAATGGAACTGTAGAAGCAGATAGATATGCGAATCCAAATTATGAGATATACAGAAATAATGATGAAGTACTGTAAACGAATTTATACGGGCTGTGTGTTGGTGTTTTTGATTGCAGCCGGGGCCCAGGCACAAATTACTGAGAAAGCAGAATTCGGAAAATTTGCGATTACCAATGCGACTATCCATACGGTTTCCGATGGGGTTATTGAAAATGGAGTTGTCCTCATTAACGGTGAAGAGATCGAATTTGTAGGTAAGAATGCCAAGATAACCACCGAATATCAGCGCATTAACGCCGAGGGCAAGCATCTCTATCCGGGCTTTATGGATTCCGGTACGCAACTCGGACTCCAGGAAATAGGGGCCGTGGACGTGACGAATGACCAGGCCGAACTGGGTACTTTTAATCCCCATGTGCGCGCTTTTACGGCTATCAATCCCAGCAGCGTAAGCATCCCGGTAACGCGCGTAAACGGAGTAACGCACGTCATTTCTCTGCCTGTATCGGGACGGCTGTCCGGAAAGGCTACGCTCATTGATCTTTATGGCTATTCGCCGGATTCCATGGCGGTAAGTCCCAATTCCGGACTGCATCTGAATTGGCCTTCGGCTCAGAAAGGCGGTCCGTGGGACGATCGCACTGACGAGAAGGTTCAAGAGGAATATGAAGAAGATCTAAAAGAACTGAATGAGTTTTGGGATCGGGCGGTCTTTTATGACAAGATGGTATCCGCATACGAAGAAGACCCTTCAAATAAAGAACATCCGGATACGGACAAGAAAATGGAGGCGATGCGGGAGGTACTCAGTGGAGACGTTCCGGTCGTTATTTCGGTAGATCGAAAACAGGATATCCTGAATGCTATTGAATGGACACAGAAACATCCGGATGTACACTTCATTTTGGCTGGCGTTAAGGAAGGTTGGCGCGTAGCCGATGAAATCGCTGAGGCCGGGCTGCCGGCACTGGTTGCCACGCTGTATACGCCGGAACGGAATTATGATAACTATCAGCGTCCGTACCAAAATCCGGGGATGCTGCACGAAGCGGGAGTAAAGGTAGCCATTGCCACCGGAGAGGTGGAGAATGTGCGCAATGCCCCGTACCATGCCGGTTATGCGGCTACCTATGGACTAGGGAAGGAGGAAGCTCTGAAGGCCATTACGCTTAACGGAGCCGAGATTTTTGGAATGGATGATAAGCTGGGCAGTATTGAAGCCGGGAAGCAGGCCAACCTTTTTCTGTCGGATGGGGATCCCTTTGAGCCGATGACCCAGATTGAGCAGGTGTTCATCCGCGGGTATAAAATACCGATGGTGAGCCGCCATACCCAGCTGAATGACGAATACCTTGACCGCGGAGCTGAATCGACCAATTAACGAGACTTAGATTTGTAAACGAATATAGAAAAAGCCTGAGGAAATCCTCAGGCTTTTTCTAGTTTATTTATTGTATTAAAAGAATTGGGATATGAAATTTATCCTGCTGATTGAACAGAGACATCCAGATCTTTTAGCTGTCCATTTCCAAGATTATAGATCCAGCCATGGACCGTTAGATTTCCTCGTTGCTCCCAGGCATTCTTAACAATATTGGTTTCTGCTATATTTTTTACTTGCTCCTGCACGTTTAGTTCGCATAGCAGATCATGTTTTTCATCAAATGACAGATCCTGCAGCTGATCGCTGTGTAAGCGGGCCACATCCCGGATATATTCCAGCCAGTTGTCAATAAGACCCAGTTGTTGATTGCCAAGTGCTGCCTTAACACCACCGCATCCGTAGTGACCACATACCACGATATGTTCAACTTCCAGCGCTTCAACAGCATATTGGAGTACGGAAAGCAGATTCAGGTCAGAATGAACCACCATATTTGCAATGTTACGGTGAACAAACAGTTCGCCCGGCGGCAGATCCATGATCTGATTGGCCGGAACACGACTGTCTGAACAACCAATCCAAAGCAAGTTTGGTTGTTGTCCTTTTGACAGGCGTTCAAAAAGTTCCGGATTCTGTTCCCTTTGCGTTTTCGCCCATTCCTTATTTTGATCCAAAAGAGATTGTAGGGTATCCACGAATACTTATTTGTTATTTGTTTGTGTTGTGTTTTGTTAACCAACTCCAAAGGTTATTTGGAAGTTATCTCAAAAGTAGCTACTGCTTAATAAAAATGATCTCTAAACAAGAGGCAAATAAAAAAAAGGAGGGGAGATAGATAGAAACGATATTATTCACCTGGGGAAAGGGATACC
>CAYXVW010000227.1:0-4137 GCA_964468695.1 uncultured Balneolaceae bacterium
TAGCCGGAACCGATTTGGGAGGATACCATGCCATAACCACTGCACTTAAACATCCGACGGCATTTGACAGGGCCATTGGTATGAGCGGCGTTTATGATATCAAGCGGTTCATGGATGACTATTATGAGAATGATGTTTATTATAACAATCCTATGGATTTTGTTCCCAATATCAATAAGCAGTCGCTTTTAAACGACATCCGGAATGTGGATTTCAGGCTGGTAAGTTATGAAGAAGATCCCCGGCGCGAGTATGGCCGTCGAATGAGTAATATATTTAGCATGAAGTTCATTGAGCACGAGCTGGATATTTGGAATTTAGAAACAACCCACGAGTGGGACCAGTGGCCTCAAATGCTCAAAACGCATATAATATAATTTGGTTTTATAAGATGGCTGATATATCTAAAATTTTGATTGCAAATCGCGGTGAAATTGCTCTGCGCATCATCCGAAGTTGCCAGGAGCTGGGCAAGCAGACGGTAGCCGTTTATTCCACCCCGGATGCCGATGCTCCGCATGTGCTGCAGGCCGACGAGTCGGTACATATCGGTCCCGCAGCCTCTTCTGAGAGTTACCTGGTCATTGATAAAATTATTGAGGTCGCTAAAGAAACCGGGGCTGACGCAATCCACCCCGGCTATGGTTTTTTGAGTGAAAATGCGGAGTTTTCCAGGCGGTGTAAAGAGGAAGGCGTTATTTTTATAGGTCCGAATCCCAAGGCTATAAGCACGATGGGAGATAAAACAGCCGCCCGGGAATTGATGAGCAAAGCCAATGTGCCCTTTCCACCCGGGACAAAAAAAGAACTCAAGGATATTGAAGAAGCCGAGGCCATCGCCGACGAGATTGGCTACCCGGTGCTGGTTAAAGCGGCTGCCGGGGGCGGAGGAAAGGGCATGCGCATTGTAGAAAATAAAGATGAGTTCCGGTCGGGTATCAAGGCGGCAAAGTCGGAGGCCCGCAATTCTTTTGGAGACGATCGCGTCTATATCGAAAAATATCTGGTAGAGCCACGGCACGTGGAGTTTCAAATTATGGCGGATGAGCATGGCAAGGTGCTCCATATTTTTGACCGGGAATGTTCCATCCAGCGGCGCCACCAGAAAGTGATTGAAGAAGCACCCTGTTCTATTTTAACGCCCGAACTTCGTTCCGAGATGGCTGATGCTGCAATAGCGGCAGCCCAAGCGGTAGATTATGTGGGAGCCGGCACCATCGAGTTCCTGGTAGATGCCGACCGTAATTTCTATTTTCTGGAGATGAACACGCGCCTTCAGGTTGAACACCCGGTTACGGAGTTGATAACGGGATTGGATCTGGTGGCACTGCAGATTTTGGTTGCGGAAGGCAAAGAGCTACCTTTTGAACAGCAGGATATTGAAATGGAGGGACATGCCATTGAGTGCCGAATCTACGCCGAAGATCCGAGAGATAACTTTTTGCCCAGCACCGGTACCCTGACCAAGCACCGCATTCCGTCAGGCAACGGTATCCGCGTGGATGCAGGGGTGGAGGAGGCGCAGGAAGTGACCATTAATTACGATCCGATGATTTCCAAGCTATGTGCCTATGGGAACGATCGTAACCACGCTATCCGCCGGATGCTGCGTGCCCTGGAAGAATATGAGATTGCCGGCTGCAGAACCACCATTCCTTTTTGCAGATATGTGTTAAGTCACGAGGCTTTTGCAACGGGGAATTACGATACTCACTTCGTAGGGGATCATTTTAGTGCCGAAAAACTGGATGAGTTCCAGAATATTGATAAAGAAGTTCAGGCATTGGCCGCCAGCCTTTTAAAAATTGTCGGGGAAGGTGAAAGCGAAACCTCTCAAAACAGTACTACAACAAAAACGGCTTCCGGGAATGCTTCCGAGTGGTGGAATAGCCGAAAATAATTAAATTTCCAAATCAGATGAAAACGCTATTACGTATTGAAGAGTTAGGTATATTTGCGCTGGCCATTTTTCTTTTTTCACAAACAGCTTTTAGCTGGTGGTGGTTTCCGCTTTTGCTGCTTGCTCCGGATATAAGCATGGCTGGGTATCTTTTTAATCCCAGGGCTGGTTCAGTGCTCTATAATATTTTTCATCACAAGGCCGTTGCCATCGTCTTATATATGGTCGGCTATACATGGTCGATGCCGGTAATTGAACTGGCGGGCATTATTTTATTGGGGCATGCCGCTATGGACCGTATTTTTGGATACGGTTTAAAATATGATGATTCTTTTAAGCATACGCACCTCGGATGGATCGGCAAATAATGAGTCTTCAATTTGTTACCTTAAATTGAAGTTAGCACAATCATCTAAACGCTTCCGAAAGTGGAAAAAAACAAACAACGTTTATTTTCTCAGCTCAAAGAGTTGGATACTGAACAGCGCAATCCCAATACACAGGCTATTGACCTGGCTGATTCCCATGAAATTGCTCGTCTTATTAATGCCGAGGATCAAAAAGTAGCCCAAGAAGTAGAGAAAAAGCTCCCGGCTATTGCGGAAGCCATTGATTTAGTGAAGGAAGCCTTTGAGAAAGGCGGTCGCCTGATCTATGCTGGGGCCGGAACCAGCGGTCGGCTCGGTGTTTTGGATGCGGCCGAGTGTCCGCCTACTTTTGGCACCGATCCCGGACAGGTTATTGGCCTGATTGCCGGGGGAAAAGAGGCGATGTTTGAGGCCCAAGAGGGAGCCGAGGATTTTGAATCCAACGGGAGAGAAGCCCTGCGGGAAATCAATTTACAAGCGGAAGACATTGTCTGCGGACTTGCAGCCAGCGGACGCACTCCCTATGTGCACGGGGCCCTGAAAGAGGCCAAAGAAACCGGCTGCCATACGTTGTTCGTGACGACCGTACCCGCTTCACAAATTACAATTGAGGTAGATGTAATGATCGATATCCCCGTGGGACCTGAAGCGATTATGGGGAGTACCCGCATGAAAAGCGCTACGGCCCAAAAGATGGTGCTCAATATGTTAACCACCGGAGCCATGATCCGCAAGGGCAAAGTATATGAGAATGTAATGGTTGACCTGCAGCTATCGAATCAAAAGCTGGAAGAGCGCTCCAAGCGTATTATCATGATGTTTACGGATGCTGATTACGAAGAGGCCGGCCGGTGGCTGGAGCAGGCCGACGGGCATGTTAAGACAGCCCTGGTAATGGCGCTTACCGGTTTGGGTAAGTCCGAGGCCCGGGAAAAATTGCAGGAGAAGGATGGCTTTATACGTAAAGTATTGCAGGAAATAGACAAGTAAATTCAGATGATGAAAACGTTTTTCAGTATTTTCACTTGGATATACTGGGCGGTATGCATCATCAGTTGCTTTTTGGTGGTCACCGTAAGTTATCTGTTAACCTTGCCTTTTGACCGGTTTAACCGGGTTCCCAATAAAGCAATACGGGGACTTGCATGGGTAATGATGAAGCCGAATCCCTGGTGGTCGATTCGGATAAAGGGGGCTGATATTCAAAAGATTGATCAGCCTACCATTGTCATAGCGAATCACCAGAGTTTCCTGGATTTGCCGCTGCTGTACCATTTGCCGTGGACGATGAGATGGGTAGCTAAAAAAGAGTTATTTAGGATCCCGATTTTTGGATGGATGATATACATGAGCGGACAGATAGCGATTGATCGCAGGAGCATGATTTCCGCAAAAAAGATTGACACGCTGGTAGCACCCGTGCAGGCCGGCATACCGGCTATGATTTTTCCCGAAGGGACGCGAAGTCCCGATGGAGAGCTTCAGGCATTTAAAAACGGAGCCTTTAAACTGGCCCGGAAATATAATTTTAATATCCTGCCGGTCGTTTTGAAAGGGGGACATGAGGCGATGCCGCCGGGTAGCTGGAAAGTTTCAGTCCAACAGGAGTTTAAGATATCCGTGCTGGATACTATAAACAGCAGTGACTACGACTCTGTTGCTGATTTGAAACAAGAAGCCTATTCTTTAATGAATGATGAGCTAAAATCGTTATAGTACTCATACCTAACAGAGAGCATCTTTGACAAAAAATCCGAAATATAACAGCAGGGAACGGTTTTATTACCGGCTTCGTATAATGATGTCCATCATCTTAGCCCAGCTGCTGATAATCGCCATCATTAAATTTTGGCCTGCCCAGCCGTTACC
>CAYXVW010000228.1:0-4136 GCA_964468695.1 uncultured Balneolaceae bacterium
ATATGATCTCACCTTCCTTGATCACCATAGCTTCCGCACCCGGCACATCATTCCCCGAATATGCCATCATTAACTGGTCTACCCGGGCATCAGGCTCAGATGCTATAGGCTCTACCGTTGACACCAAAAAGGAATAGTTCCCTTCTTCTTCCTTGTACGGTGCTACCTCAATCCGGTAGGTACCGGATAACTTCGTATCAAATTGAAAGAGCTCATGTCCCCGTGCCGGGCCATCAAAGGTAGCGACTTCCTGTCCCTTTGGATTATGGACCGTGACCACTACATCAACACTCTGCTGGTTGGCCCTGCCGAACACAAATTGCCCGGAATCCAATTCAGTCGTATAGAAGTGTGAGGCATGTTGCGCTAACGTATTGTTCACTTCTTCTCCTATTACAATAGGAATCTCTTTTTGATTGGTTGCCTGGCCAAAAACATTAACTGTCAGAACCAGCAAACAACATAATGATGAGATAAAACCTTTCATTGATTGATACAATTCTTGATTGGAGTTTACCTAAAAAGAGTATTCTTGGGTTTGTTTCCTAAGTATTTTCACGTATTTGACGCTGTGATGTTACAGTAAGGGAAAGGTGCCAACTCAATAAAACAGTCTCTCTATAAGACTAAATATGCATAAAGAAATAATATGCCATCATTCCGGATGCAATCACTTTAAGAAGAATATTAACTAATAACCCCATAAATGACCCGATTGCTGACCGAAAGGCTTGATCCGATGATTGTCCCCCAATCAACTCCCCCAGGAAAGCCCCGGCTAGTGGGCCAACCACAATTCCCACAGGTAAAAACAGGAGTCCGGCTAACATCCCGATAATACTTCCCCAAATTCCGTATGGTGATCCTCCGAATTTTTTTGTGCCATAGGCTGGGATCACATTATCTAAAATCTGTATAGTACCTATAATCAATAACCAGATAATCAGAAATTGTGTCGTAAATGGCTGCGTGGCGAATTGCAATAGTAACAATCCACAATAGGTGACAGGCGTACCGGGCAATACCGGCAAAAATGATCCCAAAAATCCGATAATAATGCAGATCCCGCCAATAATTACAAGTATTGTTTCCATAAGAAGAATGAAATTATATTAAGGTATCTTATCAGACGAGAAACAATAACTTTTTGTTTCACTTCCCTAACGGACCCAAAGGACTCTCCTCACAGGTACTACGCTTAACATTGTATGTAATATCCGCAATTTTCCAGCTCCCTTCGGTTCTAATCAGTGAAATCAGGTTGGTTCCACAATGAGAGAAAGCGCCGTCAACATGTAAATCGTAGGGAGTCCATGCCATTGCAATATTATCATCGATCAGCACTTTGGTATTCCACATACGCTCGACTATGTCCTGCTCAAAATTTCCGATACTCTCCACAAAAGAACTATTCTCTCCCAAGTTAACAACCCCGGTTTCATTGACTCGGAACGTATGCCCACCATCTATAAATACAGACGCAGCTTTTGCCGAATCCGCTTCAGCCATAGCATCAAAAAGTTTCTGTACAGTCTCCAAAACTGCTTTATCCTCATCTTTTTCTTGCCCGTAAGATAAAGTTACCAAACCAGTTAAAAGAAAAACCAGCACCCCTACTTTTCTTATCATTTTCATAGATCTATTCTCGTAAAGTTAGTTATTGGGTTTATTTATATGTAGTTGTCCTTAAAATCATATTTTGAATATTATTCTACCATCGGTAGGTCTACTCCGCATTCTTTGGCTGTCTTGATCGCTTCATCGTAACCGGCATCCGCATGACGCATAACGCCACTGCCCGGATCATTGGTTAGTACCCGCTGAAGTCGTTCGTCGGCCATGTCGGTACCGTCGGCAACACACACCATTCCCGCATGAATGGAATAGCCGATTCCCACTCCTCCGCCGTGGTGCAGCGATACCCAGCTGGCTCCGCTTGCCGTATTGAGCATGGCATTCAACAATGGCCAGTCGGCAATAGCATCCGAGCCATCTTTCATTCCTTCGGTTTCGCGATTGGGAGATGCTACTGACCCGGTATCCAAATGATCACGACCAATCACCAGTGGTGCATCTACTTTTCCCTTTTTGACAAGCCAGTTGAACTTGGCACCCATCTCTGCACGCTCCCCGTACTCCAGCCAGCAGATTCGGGAAGGCAATCCCTGGAATTGAACCTGATCCTGCGCTTTGCGTATCCACCTGTTTAGCGATTCTTTTTCAGGAAAGGTCTCCAGTACGGCCTTATCCGTCGTATAGATATCTTCCGGATTACCGGAAAGCGCCGCCCAGCGAAATGGTCCCGATCCCCGGCAGAAAAGCGGACGAATAAAAGCAGGGACAAATCCCGGAAAGTTAAAAGCTTCCTCCATACCGCGATGATCGGCCACCTGTCCGCGGATATTGTTGCCATAGTCGAAGGTTACGGCCCCTTTTTCCTGCATTTTTAGCATCGTCTCTACATGCGTTACCATAGAATCTAATACCGCATCCTGGTACATCTCTGGGTTGAGCTCTCGCTCCTCGGCCGCCTCGGCGAGCGACATGCCAGCGGGGATGTATCCCAGCTGCAGATCATGTGCTGATGTCTGGTCCGTCAGAACATCGGGAACCACGCCTTTTTCCAGCATCTCCGGTAACACCTCAGCTGCATTACCCAGCAGACCTATGGAAAGCGCCTCTCCCTTTTCTTTAGCATCCAACGCCTTTTCAAGGGCCTCGTCAAGGTTCGTGCATTTCTCATCGCAGTAGCCTGTTTCAACTCTTCGGTCAATACGCCGCTCATCTACTTCTATACCAATAAAAGCCGCACCGTTCATAGTAGCTGCCAATGGCTGTGCACCGCCCATACCACCAAGTCCGGCGGTAACCAGTAATTGTCCCTGAAGGGTGCCATCAAATTTCTGGCGGCCACACTCCGCGAAGGTTTCGTAGGTCCCTTGCAGGATACCCTGCGTTCCGATATAAATCCACGAGCCGGCGGTCATTTGGCCGTACATGGTCAGCCCCATTTTGTCCAGACGCCGAAACTCATCCCAATTCGCCCACTTTGGCACCAGGTGCGCATTGGCAATGAGCACGCGTGGAGCTTCTTCATGGGTCCGAAATACGCCCACCGGCTTTCCGCTTTGCACGAGCAGGGTCTCATCATTTTCCAGGCGCTTTAGTGTTTCCGTTATTTTATGATAACACTCCCAGTTCCGTGCCGCTTTACCTCCGCCTCCATAGACGATCAGTTCCTCCGGTTTCTCTGCAACTTCCGGATCTAAGTTATTCATCAACATGCGCAGTGCAGCCTCCTGATGCCATCCCTTGCATTGCAGATCTGTTCCGGTTGGCGCTTTAATGTCCTTGACTCTGCCTCTTTCAGAACCCATATCCACTCGTATTTTATTCCTTATTTTAGAGCAATGTAAAAAATTAATTTCGAATTACGTATCTGCCTAATTAAGTTTATAAAATCGCTCTGCGAAAGAGTACTGGACTTAAAAGTTGCTTCACTATGTCGGTTTAATTATCATTCATCGCGTGAATACGATGTGATTTTTGGGCTAAACGGCAATTCGAAATAAATCAGCTATTAATGGCAAACGAACAAGCAGGGACGGTTAATTCCGGCCAGGAAAACGATTTTTTTGGTCATCCACGGGGACTATCAACACTATTTTTCACGGAGCTTTGGGAGCGATTCAGCTATTATGGAATGCGTGCCCTGCTCGTTCTTTACATGACGGCAGAAACCATGAGCAGCAATCCCGGCCTTGGCTTTAGCGTGGGTAAAGCTACCGCGATCTATGGCTTATACACCTTTTTTGTTTATGTGCTTTCGCTGCCGGGCGGCTGGGTGGCCGACAAGCTCTGGGGACAGCGTAAGGCCGTTTTTGTAGGCGGTTGTATTATTGCGGCCGGACACTTCAGTATGGCCGTACCGTGGATTGAATTCTTCTATCTTGGTCTTGCCCTTATTGTTATTGGTACAGGTCTGCTGAAGCCCAACGTCAGTTCAATGGTTGGCGACCTTTATCCCGAAGGAGGAGCCCGACGCGATGCCGGATTCTCCATTTTTTATATGGGTCTTAATTTCGGTGCCATCGTAGGTCCCCTGCTTTGCGGCCTGTTGGGCGAAGGGTATAACT
>CAYXVW010000229.1:0-4110 GCA_964468695.1 uncultured Balneolaceae bacterium
CAAAAACACCCCAACTGGGATGTACGATTGACAGTTATTCCCGATGAGGCAGATCGGGCTATCGAGGCAGAAATCCGCCGACCCGATAACCGACGATACTTATACCTGCATCCGGTAACCGGTGAAATCCTGCGGGATCTCAATAGCGAAAGTACTTTCTCTTACTGGATGCTTAAGCTCCACTATCAGTTGCATTCCGGCTTTATCGGCGAGGTTATTCTGCTCATCGCGGGACTGATGTTTATAGGCTCCCTCATCACCGGTTTTTGGTTTTATCGCAAGGCCATAAAAAAAGTACTTACGTTCAAAATACGTCCCCGCTTCCGAAACTTACAGTCTACCTCCTCTGAGCTGCATCGCTCAGTCGGTGTTTGGGCCCTCATATTTAATTTAATAACCGCTATAACAGGCGTAGTTATTATGCTGATTATTGTTCAGACGCATATCAAATCAGATGGTGGGCCCGCCCCCCTTCCCGACCCTCCTGCCATTGAAGCATCCCTGGACAAGGTGATAGAAACTGCCCAAGAATCTTATCCTGGCTTTGATCCTTCTTATGTACGCATGCCTGCACAACCAGATCGCCAGATCACGTTGTATGGTCATATGGACTCAGACTTACCCATCCATTATGAATTTTCAAACTATGTACAATTTGATCCTAAAACCGGAACGGAAAGCAATGCTTTCTTCATCCAAAATCAGCCGGTTACTACACATCTTCTGAGTTTTACCTACCCGCTTCATTTTGGAGACTGGGGAGGCATTATCATCAAAATACTATACTGTCTGTTTGGATTAGCCCCGGCGATCCTATCTATCACCGGCTTTATCATCTGGCGAAAACGTGAACAGAAAAAGCGGGAATTAAAAAATAGAAAACATTATGAACCATCCCTCCCGAATACCAATGGGAACAAAAAGGAAAAGAAAAAAGTAACAACATTGCCCTGACTATTTATTTCAAGCACTTACTAAGCCAGGCCTGAGTTCTCTTGGGCCTGGCTTTTTTATTTGACCACCAATTATATAAAGCTCCCTTTAATTCTATCTTCAATTAATTTCTAGTGCTTCCTATTAGAGGATATGCCTGCGACTCTCTAAATTTAGCCTTGGCTAAATATTATATAAGCCTTATATTAAATTTAGTTAAGGCTAAAAAATAGCGATCATATGGTTTTTCCCAGTCGTACCGCCATAATATGTTTTATAATCACTCTTTTCTCATTGAGCTCCGCATGGAGTCAACCCAATACGGGTATCATCGAAGGAAAAATAACAAGTAGTGAAGGAGAACCTGTAGCAGGGGCCAATATTGCCATCAAAGAAAATCAGAAAGGAACTTCGAGCGATAATAACGGCAAATTCATTATTCAAAACATTCCTCCCGGAAAATATACGCTCATTGTTTCAGCAGTGGGCTATGCTGAATATGAAAAACAACTATCCATCCAATCAGGCCAAACAGAAAAGTTAGAGATAACGCTGAATACAACAACCGAAGAGCTCGGTGAAGTGGTGGTAACCGGGACTATGCGAAAAACTTTTACCAAAGAATCCCCGGTAAAAGTTGCGGTCGTCACTCCCAAACGTCTTGAACAGGGTAAAACAAGCGCTAATATTATGGATTTAATCGATAGTGTTAACGGTCTTTCCACCCAGTTAAACTGTGGAGTTTGTGGTACGAATGCCATCCGCATCAATGGCGTTGAAGGACCCAATACGGCGGTATTAATTGATGGCATGCCCATTATGGGAGCTTTAGCTTCGGTCTACGGGTTGAATGGCATAAGTCCATCTATCATCGACCAGGTTGAAGTTATCAAAGGTCCCCAATCGACCCTGTACGGCACGCAAGCTTTGGGAGGAGTCGTTAATATAATTACCAAAAATCCAGCCAATACTCCCTCCTTTTCAGCTGATATTTATACAAAAAGCACCCGGGAGGGAAATGTTAATCTGGCCGCTTCTCCAAAAGTTGGTCGTTTCAAGAGTTTTATCAGTGGAAATCTGGGCCGCATGGAGCACTATTTTGATGACAATGGCGATGGCTTTAATGATGTACCTAAACGATCCCAGATGGGAATTTTTGGCAAGGGTACCCTGGAAGGAAACAATGGGGAGCAACGATTAAATATTGCTGCCAAATTTTATGATGAAAATCGTACGGGAGGTACGAAGGATTATTCGGATGCAGTACGTGGTTCCGACCAGATTTATGGAGAATCAATCTATACCCGTCGGGCGGAATTAATGACTGACTATCATCCTGCGGGATTGAATCAGCAGCTACGCATTAGCGGAGCGTTTACCTATCACGACCAAGACAGCTACTACGGCACCGAACACTATAACGCCCGGCAAAATATCCTCTACGGACAGGCTACATGGAATCAAAAAATTACGGAGTCAATCCAATTGCTAACGGGCACTACTCTTCGTTATCAAACCTACAATGATAATACGCCAGCTACCTCAAAAGGAACCAATAGACGCTTTATCCCGGGCCTTTTTGCCCAGGGTGAACTCTCGGTTGGTGCGGCAACATTTTTGGGCGGCTTCCGTGTTGACCACCATACGGAGCACGGCTTTATAACAGCTCCTCGTCTCTCCGCCAAGTACAGTCCAACCGATTATACAACCGCACGAATAAGCGGAGGTACGGGCTTTCGGGTTGTAAATGTATTTACCGAAGACCATGCCGCCCTTACCGGATCGCGGGAAGTTGTTTTTAGGGAAGATTTACATCCGGAGCGATCCAAAAGCATTACTGCCAGTATTGAACATATTATTCCTTTCGGGACAAATCCGCTGACAATAGGGTTAGATGGATTCTATACTCGATTTTCCAACAAAATCATTCCCGATTACGATCAGGATCCTAACTTAATTGTCTATGAAAACCTGGACGGCCATTCCGTTACTCAAGGCTTCTCTGTTAATCTGGATCAAAACTTTACTTCCCTGCCCATCAGCTACGATATAAGTCTAACATTGATGGATGTGTTTACCGAAGAAAATGATATCCGCAAAGCCCTTACCTATGCCCCGGATTTTACCGGATCATTTGGGGCGACCTATCAGCTGAATAAATGGGATATGACTCTTGGTTACTCGGGCAACCTTGTTGGTCCGAAGCGAATGCCAGATAACTATGTTGAGAAGTTTGGCCGTGACCGATGGTCTCCCACTTTTTCTACCCATGATCTTAAGCTGACAAAAGAATTCAGCAACGTAAACCGATCGGCTGGAGTTGGGATCGAAGCCTATTTTTCGGTAGAAAATATATTTAACTACACTCAAGGAAGTCCACTGGTGGATGCAGCAACTCCATTTAGTTCCGAATTTGATACTATTTATACCTGGGGACCCATTGTTGGCCGCATCTTTTCACTTGGGGCTCGGCTCAATCTCAGATAAAATTAAGAAAATAATTGTCAATTGGAGATAAACCAGGATCATGATATCAGCTAAAACCCACCGATGGTTCAAATGCTTATTGACAGTCCTCCTGCTTGCTGGAGTCAACCATTCAGCCACTGCCCAGGTTCAAGGTAAGGCAGAGGTAGAGTGGCAACCTTTTGAGACAGCTATTGAGATAGCCGATTCAAGCAACCGCCCTATTTTGATCCATGTATGGGCGCCATGGTGCGGTTGGTGTCAAAAAATGGAGAAAGAAGTATACCCCAGGCTGGCGCCCGAGTTATCTGACAACTTTATCATAACCCGTATCAACCGGGATGATCATAAAACAACGCACCAATATAAAGGGCAAAAACTTACCTCCTTCCGATTAGCACAAAAACTAACAGCGGAAAGCGTTCCTGCTATAATATTTCTTTCATCAAATGGAGATTATCTTCTCCGAATACGGGGTTTTATTGAAGCTGATAATCTTCATCCGGTGTTAAAGTATATATCCTCAAATGCGTATAAACAGCAATCTTTTGAGACCTTTAGCAAACGGAGATAAGAGTTCTAATCTGATTAAATGATATGCCTCAGCTCGTTCATCATAGGTAAATAAACAAACTACTCTCAATATTATTAAATCCCCGCAACTAAAATATTTTGAGCCACATCGTTTCCAATTACCTTCTCATTCCCTTC